>NZ_JAPDBZ010000043.1:0-29331 GCF_027705505.1 Aeromonas sp. QDB56 | reverse complement strand
TCCGAAACCCAACAAGGAGTTTCGGATTCTTACACAGCCTGAGGATCGGTCAATGGATCCTTAACTGATCGGCATTACGCCATAGGGGCGGGCTCAAGGAGGTGGGCTGGCGCAGATCAGGGGGCGCGATAGAAGCGATTGAGCTCGTTCATCACCTGGATCAGGGTGCCCATGTCCGGGGTGCCGTGCTTGATGGGGCGATAGGTGTCACGGTCCAGCAGCTCGAAGTCCCCCTGCTTGTTGAACTGGGTGATGGTGTTGCCCTGATAGATGGCGAAGTCATTCTGATCCCCCGCCAGCAGCCAGGTGCGTGTACTGGCTTCGAACAGGTTGCGCCCCGTGCTGTAGTCACGATAGGGGTTGCGTACACCCAGCATGTTCTTCATCAGGGTCGGTACCAGATCCAGGTGGCTGCTCGCCTGCGCCTGGGGCGCAGGTTCGGCACCAGGCCAGGCCAGCACCAGGGGGACCTGCACCTGATAGGTCGAGTAATTGCTGTCATAGCCCCAGCTGTTGCTCTGGGTCTCGTTGAACTCCTGACCGTGGTTGGAGGTGACCACGACGATGGTCTGATCATCAAGCCCCTGCAATTGCAGTTGGGTCAGCATCTGCTCCAGCAGTTGATCGGTATAGAAGACCGCGTTCTTGTAGCGGTTCTCCAGCTTCTGCAGGTTCTCGGGCCGATAGGCAGTGGCCGGGTTGAAGCGGGTCAACTCGGGCTGGAAGGGGCCCTTGATGCTGGCTGGCACCTGATAATCCCCCGGGCTAGAGAGATAGACCAGAGAGAACCAGGGTCTGTCCGCGGTGCGCGTGCCAAGCCACTGCTGCCAGTCGTCGATGAGCCTGCGGTCATCGGTCTGGCGGGAGACGAAGACCTGCTTGCGCAGACCCGCAAGCAGGCTCTGGCGATACTGCTTGGCATCTTCCAGTGCACCGAACAGGCCGAACTGGTAGTCCTGACGCAGCATCTCGTCGAACAGCACGGGGGGGCGCTTGTCGGCCCGGATGTCCCCGTAATAGTGGCCGGGCAGCCCGTAGAAGAGGCTGAACATCCCCATGGCTTCATCATTGCCACCACTCATGTGCTGGCGGAAATTGAAGTGGTTGTCCGCGTAGCGTTGCAGATTGGGCATGTTGATGTTGTTGAGCATGTCGGCTCGCAGGGAGTCGACCACCACCACCAGCAGGTTCTTGTGATCGCTGGGTGCGCTCACGCTGAGGGGGCGCAAGGGATAGAGCAGACGGTGCTCAGCGCTTCCCTGATCTTCGGCCTTCTTCTCATACTGCTCGAGGTCGAGCCAGCCATGCTTGGCCAGGAAGCTCCTGGCGGTCATGGGGTAGGAGAGGGGGAAGTTGGCCCGTTGCATGGTGATGGGTTGATACAGGGTCGCATCCGCCCAGCTGTTGACCAGATGGGTGAGGATGAAGCAGACCAGCAGGGCCAGCCCCACCTGATTGCCGTACTGGCGGCGTTTGCGCTTGTTGATCTTGCGCCACACATAGGCCGACAGCAGCAGTTGCAGCAGGAAGATGGCGGGCACCGCCACGAAGATGATGCTCCAGATAGAGCCCTCTTCGGTCTGCGCCTGATCCAGCAGCAGTTGCCACACCTGGCCATTCAAGTGGAACTTGAACAGCTGGAACACCTGGGTGTCGATAAGCAGCAGCACCAGCGCCAGGGTGGCGATAATGGATGAAATGAAGCGCAGCGGCTTCTCCCTGGGCAGGATGAAGCTCAAGGGGAAGATGGTCAGCAGATAGGTGACGAAGCTCAGGAACGAGAAATGACCTATCCAGCTGATGACGAGATAGGTCACGCCGAGCGTGGTCGACGGCCAGCTGATGGCGCCCAGGTAACGGGTCGAGATCAGCATGGCCAGGATGATGTTGAAGAAGGAGAACCAATGCCCCCAGGTGATCAGGCGAGAGACATTATCGCGATAGGGGTTGCCGGTTTCGACCATAATGATCCATCTGCTTGAAAAACATCAAAGAATGCGAAGAAACTCAGTGCGCATCGTGGCGATGGCCCACCGAGGCGGTGAGTGCCTGGATGAACTTCTCGGTGATCGCCTGGCGCTGGGCCGGGGCCATGCCGTTGATGATGTTGGTGGTCAGGTTGCCAAGGACCATCAGACTGAGATCCACCGGTGCCTTGTGTTTCTCCAGGGCGGTGATCAGGTCGTTCATCAGGGCGTCAAACTGCTCGTTATTGTACTTTGATACGATGGGCATAATCTTGGGTTCACCTCGGTTCAAAGCGCCTTATAATACTTCACCCTTTCGGCTAACACTATGGCTTTGTGACATGAGTCTCGATATCGACAAGATCATTCTTCACTCCCTGCGGGCGGGCAACGATGGCCAGCCCCACGCCTATACCCGCAGCCAGACCCTGCCTGCCGACGAGGCGGTACAAGGGCTGATGGCGGAGCTGCATCGCATCTACAACGGCAAGGGGGGAAAGGGCTTTGGCTTCTTCGCCGATCCCGAGGCCGCCGTCGCCGAGCTGGCGGAGGGGGAAGACGCCCCCAAGCAGCCTTCCCCCGCCTTTCGCATCGCCCTGGAGCAGCTGCTGGCGGAGCAGACCGAGTTCGTCCCCTTTTCCGTCAACCTGACCCAGATGCTGGTCAAGCAGCTGGTGGAGCATGCCCTGGACGAGCAGGGGGTGTTGCTGATTGCCAAGTACAACTATGTGGGGGTGGATTACCTGATGATCGCCCTGCTGGAAGGCAAGGAGAGCGTCACCGTGAGCGAGGCGCTGGAGCTGCGCCACATCCAGTACCTGGATATCGGCAAACTCAATCTGGTGGCCCGCATCGATCTCACCGAGTGGAAAACCCAAGGGGATTCGCGTCGTTATATCACCTTCAGCAAGGGCCGGGTCGGTCGCAAGCTGGGGGATTTCTTCATGGATCTGCTGGGGGCCCGGGAGGGCATGGATGCCAAGATCCAGAACAAGGGGTTGCTGCAGGCGGTGGACGATTACTGCGACAGCCGCCAGCTCGAACCGGCCGAGCGCAATGACTACAAGAAGCAGGTCTTCAAATATTGCACCGAGCAGGCCAGCGCCGGCGAGGAGATCGAGATCAAGGAGCTGTCGGCGGAATTGCCCGGTGATGGGGACCTCGATTTTTACAGCTTCATCGGTCAGGAGTACGAGCTGGAGGAGCGCTTCCCGGCGGACCGTTCCACCCTGCGGGGCTTGACCAAGTTTGTGGGCTCCGGTGGCGGCCTGACCCTGAGCTTCGAGCAGAAGTTGCTCAACAGCCGGGTCTTTTACGATCCCCAGACCGACACCCTGACCATCAGGGGAGTCCCGCCCAATCTCAAGGATCAATTGCTGCGCCAGTCGTAATGTGATCCAGCCGTCATTTCTTGCAAAAAGGCACCGGAGTCCGCTCCGGTGCCTTTTTATTTTAGGGGGTGATGTAGATGGAAACCACCTCAGTACTTTTGTTAACACATTGAACAAAATATCGGGAGTGAAAGGGTTTTCAGTGGGGTGAAATCCCTTTCAATGACGTAAATTAATTTCCTTTCTGTAATTTAATTTCCATATCTTGGCAAAAATATGGGGATATCTCTTCTTAAGTCGCTGAAATAAGAAAATGTTTTCATAACTTTCTGGAAGAAAATACGTAATTGCATTTCAAAAATGCGAGGCGTGTCATGTGAGGCATTGACTGCTTGGGATAATATACATCTGCACACAATGCTCTTACAGCGCGGAACTAATACAAGGAAAGGCTCATGAAAAAGAAATTGCTGTCATCCCTGATCGGTCTGGCTACCCTGGGCGTGGCCTGCTCTGCCACTGCTGCCATTGATGAAGGTCAGCTGACCATCTGGATCAACGGTGACAAGGGCTACAACGGCCTGGCCGAAGTCGGCAAGAAGTTTGAAGCCGAAACCGGCATCAAGGTAACCGTCGCCCACCCGGATCAGGTTGAAGTCAAATTCCAGCAAGCCGCCGCCACCGGCAACGGCCCTGACATCTTCTTCTGGGCTCACGACCGTTACGGTGAGTGGGTCAAGTCCGGTCTGCTGGTTCCCGTGACCCCGAATGCCGCCACCAAGGCCAAGTTCGAGCAATTCGCCTGGGATGCCATGACCGTCGATGGCAAGACCTATGGCTACCCGGTCGCGGTAGAAGCCGTCAGCCTGATTTACAACAAGGATCTGTTGCCCAACCCGCCGAAAACCTTCGAAGAGATCGCCAAGATCGACGAAGACCTGAAGAAAAATGGCAAGCGCGCCATCATGTGGGCCTATGACACCCCCTACTTCAGCTACCCCCTGGTGGCTGCCAACGGTGGTTATGCCTTCAAGAAGACCGCCACCGGCTATGACGTCAAAGACACCGGCGTGAACAACGCAGGTGCCAAGGCCGGCGTCGGCTACATCTCCGAGATGATCAAATCCGGTCACCTGGAGAAGGGCATCGACTACGGTGTGATGGACGCCAAGTTCAACAAGGGCGAAGTGGCCATGATGATCAACGGTCCCTGGGCCTGGAGCAACCTGGACAAGAGCGGCATCAAGTATGGCGTAGCCCAGCTGCCGACCCTGAAAGGCAAGCCGGCCAAGGCCTTCGTTGGCGTACTGGGTGCCACCATCAACGCCGCCAGCCCGAACAAGGATCTGGCCATCGAGTTCCTCGAGAACTACCTGCTGACCGATGCCGGTCTGGCGCCGATGAACGCCGACAAGCCGCTGGGTGCCGTGGCCCTGAAGTCCTTCCAGAAGACCCTGGAAGCCGACCCCAACATCAAGGCCACCATGCTGAACGCCCAGAACGGCGAACCGATGCCGTCCGTGCCCGAGATGAGCCGTTTCTGGTCCTCCTTCGAAACCGCCCTCAAGAACGTCACCTCTGGCCGTCAGGGTGTTGACGAAGCCCTGGATACCGCTGCCAAGCGTATCGTCCAGTAAGCATGTACTACCCGGGAGGCCTTCGGGCCTCCCACTCTCTCAATCTCTCTTGGCGCAATAAAGGTTAATTGGCATGGAAGTAGTACCTTCTATCGAATCCTATGCCGGTCCGAAGAAAGACAAGTACGTCTGGCTGAAATGGACCATGGCGGCACTGATCGCAGTGCTTAATGGTTATGCGGCCGTGATGATGTATGCCAGCGGCGAGTGGGTATTTGCCCTGCTCGATCTGGTGGTCGTATCCGTCGGTCTCTATGTCTTCATGAACAAGAAGACTTATGCCCACCGTTATATTTTCCCCGGTGTGGCAGGCATGGTTGTTTTTATCATCTTCCCTCTTGCCTACACGATCGGCATCGCCTTCACCAACTATTCGGGATCCAACTTGCTCTCCCTTGAGCAGGCACGGGATTACCATCTGAAAAAAACCTACAAGGTGACCGGCGGTGAATTCGATTTCACCCTCCTGGGTGGTGAGAACAATCAGTTTCAGCTGCTGCTGAAACAGGACGACCAATCCTTTATCAGTCCACCCCTTACCTTGCTGAACAACAAGGCGCGTACCCTGGCCGTCCGTGAAGGACGGGTCCGTGACGAGCCCCAGGTTGTTCAGTTGCAACCCCTGGCCGGGGAGGCGACCGACAAGGCGGCACCCATTCGTGCCATCGTCGATCACCGCACCCACCTGAGTGCCCTGGATGTGGTACTGCCCGAAGGCAATATCCATCTGACCCTGAGCAGCCTGCGCAAGTTCGCCGCCCAGAAACAGCTCTATACCCAGCTGGTCGACGGCGCCGTGCTCAAGTCCGGCGTCATGATCAAGGACAGCAACCTGCTGCGTGACAACCAGAGCGGCGAGCTGATGCTGCCCAACGGTGACACCGGCTTCTACCAGTACATCGATGCGGAAGGTCACTTCGTCGGCAAGGGCGTTGCCCCCGGTTTCGTGGTGAGCGTGGGTTGGAAAAACTTCATGCGCATCATGACGGACCCGGGTATCCAGAGTCCCTTCATGCAGATCTTCGTCTGGACCGTGATCTTCTCCGCCTGTTCGGTGGCGTTCACCCTGGCGATCGGCATGGTGCTGGCGTGTCTGGTGCAGTGGGAGCAGCTCAGGGGGCGTGGTTTCTACCGGGTCATGCTGATCCTGCCCTATGCGATACCGGCGTTCATCTCCATCCTGGTGTTCAAGGGCTTGTTCAACCAGAACTTCGGTGAAATCAACCTGTTCCTGGAAGCGGCCTTCGGCATCAAGCCGGACTGGTACACCAATCCCTTCCTGGCCAAGGTGATGATCCTCATCGTCAACACCTGGCTCGGTTACCCCTACATGATGATCCTCTGCATGGGCCTGCTCAAGGCGATTCCGGAAGATCTCTACGAGGCGTCTGCCATGGACGGGGCGGGGCCGGTACAGAACTTCTTCAAGATCACCGTACCGCTCTTGATGAAGCCGCTGACACCGCTGTTGATTGCATCCTTTGCCTTCAACTTCAACAACTTCGTACTTATCCAGTTGTTGACGAACGGGGCGCCGGACATCATCGGCGCCACCACGCCGGCCGGGACCACCGACTTGCTGGTGAGCTACACCTACCGGATCGCGTTCCAGGGCTCGGGTGGTCAGGACTACGGTCTGGCCAGTGCCATCGCCACCGCTATCTTCCTCATCGTGGGTGCGCTGGCCTTGCTCAACCTGAAATTGTCCAAAGCCGACAAGCAACTGTAAGGAGGCTTCAACATGGCAATCGTACAACCCAAATCAGTCAAATACCGGGTGTGGGCAACCCACCTGGTGATGTGGGGCTTCCTGGCACTGATCATCTTCCCGCTGATCATGGTCATCGCCATCTCGTTCCGTAACGGCAACTTCTCGGTGGGGGAGATCATCCCCACCAATCCGACCCTGGATCACTGGAAGCTGGCGCTCGGAATGTCCATCACCAACGCCGATGGCAGCATCACGCCGCCGCCGTTCCCGGTGCTGACCTGGCTGTGGAACTCCATCAAGGTGGCGGGCATCACCGCCCTGATGATAGTGGTGCTCTCCACCACCTGTGCCTACGCCTTCGCCCGTCTGCGGTTCCGTGGCAAGTCCACCATCCTGCAGGGCATGCTGATCTTCCAGATGTTCCCGGCGGTGCTGGCACTGGTGGCCATCTACGCGCTCTTCAACAAGATCGGTGACTACATCCCCTGGCTGGGTCTCAACACCCACGGCGGCCTGATCATGGCCTACATGGGGGGCATTGCCCTGCACGTCTGGACCATCAAGGGCTACTTCGAGACCATCGACTCTTCCCTGGAGGAGGCGGCGGCCATCGATGGCGCTACTCCGTGGCAGGCGTTCCGCCTGATCCTGCTGCCCCTGTCGGTGCCCATTCTGGCGGTGGTGTTCATCCTGGCCTTCATCGGATCCATCACCGAGGTGCCCATGGCCTCCATCCTGTTGCAGGATGTGAACAATCTGACCCTGGCGGTCGGGGCCCAGCAGTACCTCTATCCGCAGAACTACCTGTGGGGTGACTTCGCCGCAGCCGCCGTGCTGTCAGGCTTCCCCATCACGGTCGTCTTCCTGCTCGCCCAGCGCTGGCTGGTGGGCGGTCTGACCGCAGGCGGCGTGAAAGGTTAACGGTTCATGGCCGGGGGAGCTGGCTCCCCCCGTCATCACGATTTGCAAAGATTCAAGAGCGGAGCTCGACATGGCTGAAGTAGTACTCAACAACGTTCGCAAAAATTACGACCCGGCTGTCCACAAGGACACCCTGCGCAGCATCAACCTCGACATCAAGGAAGGGGAGTTCATCGTCTTCGTCGGCCCGTCCGGCTGCGGCAAGTCCACCCTGCTTCGGATGATCGCGGGTCTGGAAGACATCACCAGCGGCGAGCTGACCATCGGCGGGCGCTACATGAACGACGTGCCGCCGGTGGAGCGCAACGTGGGCATGGTGTTCCAGTCCTACGCCCTCTACCCGCACATGAACATCTACGAGAACATGGCTTTTGGCCTCAAGCTCAAGAAGATGGACAAGGAGAACATCCACAAGCGGGTGATGCGCGCCGCCGAGATCCTGGGTCTCGAGCCTTTGCTGGACAGAAAGCCCAAGGCCCTTTCTGGCGGTCAGCGTCAGCGGGTGGCCATCGGCCGCTCCATCGTGCAGCAGCCGCAGGTGTTCCTGTTTGACGAACCGCTGTCGAACCTCGACGCCGCCTTGCGGGTCAAGATGCGTATCGAGATCGCCAAGCTGCACAAGGAGCTCAACTCCACCATCATCTACGTGACCCACGACCAGGTGGAGGCCATGACGCTGGCCAACCGCATCGTGGTGCTGAGCCCGCTCAAGGGCGAGGCGGCCACCAACCTGGAGCAGTTCGGCACTCCCCTCGAGCTCTACCACAACCCGGACAACAAGTTCGTGGCAGGCTTCATCGGCTCCCCCAAGATGAACTTCCTGGCGGGCGAGCTGGTGGAGATCGGCGAGCAGGAGTGCTTGGTCAAGCTCACCTCCGGCGATACCGTGCGTGCCCGGGTGGATGCCCGTCGCGGCGCGGTGGGCGACAAGGTGGAGCTGGGCATTCGCCCCGAGCACCTGGTGCCGCTGGGTCATGCCCATGCCGACAGCCGCGTGAGCGGCGTGGTGCAGGTAGCCGAACACCTGGGGGCCGAGTCCTTCGTCTACATGGACGTGGATGGTCACGACTTCACCGTCAAGGCGAGCTCCGACATCGACGTGGCCACCGGCCAGGAGTACAGCGTCGGCATCCCGGCCGAAGCCTGCTACCTGTTCGATGCCAAGGAGCAGGCGTTCCCGCGCACGGCCAAATATATCCGCGCCTGAGAGGGCGAGAGTGCCAGGTTTTCCTTTCTATACGTTCAATGCCTTTTGCCGGTCGCAAGACCGGCTTTTTATTGCCCGTCATCCGAAGCCCGGGTTCCGGCCAGCGGGGGCGGCTGGCCGGAACCCGTCACTGCCCGTGCTTGTCTGACTCGAGGGCGGCGGTGACGTCCGGCACGAAGTGCTGGCTGGTGAGCGGCGGGCGCTCATACCCTTCGGTCTTGATGGGAGGCAGGGTGATGGGCTCGTAGTGGATCGCCTCGTAGGGCACCTTGCCAAGGAGGTGGGAGATGCAGTTGAGGCGGGCGCGGCGCTTGTCGTCGGCGTCCACCACGAACCAGGGGCAATCCTCGGTATCCGTGTAGGTGAACATGTCATCCTTGGCGCGGGAGTATTCCACCCAGCGGGAGCGGGATTGCAGATCCATGGGGCTGAATTTCCAGCGCTTGATGGGAGTATTGATGCGCTCCTTGAAGCGTTTCTCCTGCTCTTCGTCGCTGACCGAGAACCAGTATTTGATGAGGGTGATGCCGGAGCGGATCAACATCCGCTCGAATTCGGGGCAGGCGCGCAGGAATTCGCGATACTCGTCATCGCTGCAAAAGCCCATCACCCGTTCGACCCCGGCCCGGTTGTACCAGGAGCGGTCAAACAGCACCATCTCGCCCGCCGAGGGCAGGTGCGCCACGTAGCGCTGGAAGTACCACTGGGTGCGCTCCCGATCCGAGGGGGCGGGCAGGGCGGTGACCCGGCAGACCCGGGGGTTGAGGGGCTCGGTGATCGCCTTGATGACGCCCCCCTTGCCCGCGGCGTCGCGCCCCTCGAACAGCACCACCACTTTGAGCCCCTCCTGCTTGACCCACTCCTGCAACTTGACCAGCTCCTCCTGCAGGTGGGCGAGGTGATGTTCGTAGGTCTTCTTGTCCAGACGGGGGCGTTTCTTGCTCTTTTCCTTCTGCATGGTCTTCTCCTGTTCGAGTCCTTTCTGTGGGTTGCCCCAGCTTGCCCCAGGGAGGCGCCACTGCCAAGGCCGACGTGTTACACTGCCGCCCCATCGCTGGCAGCAAGACAGAAGAAAACATGAGGCAATGTATGGCGATTGATACTGCCGCCTCATCAGCCGCTGGCAACAGGAGATAACATGAAGCATTTTATGGAGATAGCGGGTCGCCGCATGGCCTATCTGGACGAGGGGCAGGGCCCTGTGCTGCTCTTTGGCCACAGCTATCTGTGGGACAGTGCCATGTGGGCGCCGCAAGTCGAGGCGCTCAAGGGCAGCTATCGCTGCATCGTGCCCGAGCTGTGGGGCCACGGTGATTCCGACGTGCTCCCTGACGGTGGTTGCACCCTGGCAACCCTGGCCCGGGATCACCTGGCACTGCTCGATGCCCTCGACATCGAACAGTGCGTGCTGGTGGGACTCTCCATCGGCGGCATGTGGGGCGTGGAGCTCGCGCGCATGGCCCCGGCGCGGCTCAAGGGACTGGTGCTGATGGATACCTTCGTTGGCTGGGAGCCCCAGATCCCCTGTGAGCGCTACCTCGGCATGCTGGCGATGATAGAGCAGCTGGGAACCTTGCCTGCCCCCGTCATCGAGCAGGTGGCGCCGCTCTTCTTCGCCCATGAGCCGGATCCCGCCCTGATGAGCGGCTTCAAGGTGCGGCTCGCCCAGTGGCCAGCGGACCAGGTGGCGAGTCTGGTGGCGGTGGGGCGCAGTTTCGTGACTCGGGAGGATCGCATCGAGTGGCTCGAAGAGATGGCGATGCCGAGCCTGGTGATGACAGGCTGCGAGGACAAGGCGCGCCCGGTGCTGGAGGGCTATCTGATGGCCGAGGTGCTGAACTGCCCCTTCAGGGAGATACCGGGTGCGGGCCACATCTCGACCCTGGAGAACCCCGAGTTCGTCAACCGGACGCTGGCCGAGTTCCTGGCCGGGTTGCAAGGGTGATGCATTGCCCGATAGCACAAGAAAAGGAGCCATGGGCTCCTTTTCTGTTATTCAGTCCTGCCGGATGGGGTTACCAGATATAGCCCACGCCGAAGCCGGCGTAGAGTTCCCCATCGTGCTGGACGATGGGGCTGTTGGCGATGTCGTCGTCGTAGCGTTCGTAGTTGGCGGCAAACATGCCGATCCAGTGGGGGCTGAAACGGTAGCTGGTGATGATGGCCACCATGGGGGAGAGGGTGGTGCCCGTGTCCCACGCCGGGCGCAGCCCCGTGGCCTCGCCCCCCGAGACGCCGCCAAAGTAGTAGTTCGCCATCTTGTCGCTGCGGATCATCATCCCCATGCCGGGCATGATGAGCAGCTTGTCCCGCAATATGGGGAAGTCGGCCCACAATAGCAGCTCCTGGCCGTTGCTGCGCCCGGTCACGTCCGTGCTGAGGCGGGTGCTGAGCAGGGCGTAGGGGGTGATGAGGCTGGCGCCGACGCCCCCTTCCAGCTGCCACTTGCGCTGCTCCATGCCCGTGAGTTCGGGGGCATCGTCCGGGTCGAGATTGCCAAAGCGCACCCTGCCGTAACCGTAGGCGGCGAAGTTGTCATCCTTGTGGAAGTAGTAGCGGGCCCTGTCTCCGAGGAACATGAACTGATCGCCGAAGTAGACGGCACCCGGCACCGCCAGGGCCGTGTCGTCCTGCCCCTGATAGCGGGCATCGCCACCGATGACGGCACCGCCCAGCACCAGCCCCTTGGGCACCGGGCTGGTGGGGCTGTCCTGCACGAAGATATCGAGGGAGCCGAGATCGACCTCGGCCCGGGGTGGCGAACAGCAGGGTCAGGAGCGCGCCAAGGGCGGCGCGGTACAGGGGGCGAACAGGGGGCATGGACTGATCCTTCAGAGTCGGGGCTGGCAGAGCATACTGCCGATGACCTTGTCAGTGAAGCCTGTTTTTATTTGAAATTCAAGTCGATAGCGTCATGGTGTCCCGCCTGGATTCAGGCGGGAACGGAGTCTGTGGTCGACGAGATCGCGGCAATAACAGAAAAGAGGTGGCGGCTTCTCCCGTCATCAGGGGGCGGGGCGGGGAAGATCGTCCCGTTTGGGCCAGGCGTTGAGCACCGCTTTCACCAGGGTTGCCAGGGGAATCGCGAAGAAGACGCCCCAGAAGCCCCAGAGCCCGCCGAACACCAGCACGGCGATGATGATGGCCACCGGGTGCAGATTGACCGCCTCGGAGAAGAGCAGGGGTACCAGCAGGTTGCCGTCGAGGGCCTGAATGACCAGATAGGCCACCATCAGCTAGGCGAAGTCCGGGGTCAGTCCCCACTGGAACAGGGCCACCATGGCGACGGGCACGGTCACCGCCACGGCCCCAATGTAGGGGATGAGCACGGAGAAACCGACCGCCACCGCCAGCAGCACCGAGTAGCGCAGCCCCATCAGGGCGAAGGGCACATAGGTCGCCACCCCGACGATGAGGATCTCGATCACCTTGCCGCGGATGTAGTTGATGATCTGGTCGTTCATCTCCACCCAGACCCGGTTGACCAGGGTGCGGTTGCGGGGCAGGAAGCGGCGCAGGCCGCCCATCAACACCTGCTTGTCCTTGAGCATGAAGAACACCATCAGGGGCACCAGGATGGCGTAGATGAGGATGGCCACCACGTTGATGAGGGAGCTGAGCGAAGCGCTCACCAACTGCTCGCCGCCTGCCAGGATACGCTGGCGGATGTTGTCGATGATGGTCTCGACCAGGCTGACGTCGATGATCTCCGGGTACTTTTCCGGCAGGGTGCGCACAGCGTCCTGGGCATGGGCCAGCATGGACGGCGCCTCCTTGGCGAGGTTGACCCCCTGGCTCACCAGTGTGGGAATGAGGCCCAGCACCATCAGGGTGGTCACCGTGATGAACAGCAGCAGCACCAGGCTGGTGGCGAAGGTACGGGAGAGCCCGGTGCGTTGCAGCCGGCTGACCGGCCACTCCAGCAGGTAGGCCATCACCACGGCCACCAGCAGCGGCGCCAGCAGATCGCCAAACAGCCAGAGCACCGCGAAGCAGAACACCAGCAGCAGGAACAGGGTGACGGCATCGGGGTCGGAAAAACGGGTCTGATACCAGCGCTTCAATACATCTAACATCGAGGCTTCCTTGGTTTATCGGGTCATGGCGATGGAAAGGGTCGATCCGGTGTTGGTCCATATCATGGGCATTGGCACCATCATGATGGCCGGTTTTGGACGACGAGCCGCAGGGTGAGAGCTGCGTCTGACTCCTGCAGGCGCTGCACCTGATGGCCCTGCCGCAGCAACCAGGCCGGAATGTCTTGGCGGGAGCCGGGATCCTTGAGCAGGATCAGCAGGGATTGACCGGCCCGGGCGCCGCGCAACCAGAGCTTGAGCCGGATCAGCGGCTCCGGGCAGCGCCAGGGGGTCAGGTCGAGCTGTTCCCAGTGCGGTTCCATATCGGGGGAGGCTCCATGGTGCGTGATGGCCGTCATTATGGCCGCGATGGGAGGGCGAAACAACGCTTGTAGGCCTTGATGGGCAAGGGTATTCTGCCCCCGAGCACTTTCTGATGGAGATAGAAACACAGTGGCCCGCTTTTCCCCCTTGATGGCATCACTTCCCCTGCTGGTCTCCCTGATGGGTGCCACCTTCCATGCCCAGGCGAACAACCAGTTGCCCGACATCGGCACCGCCGGGGTCGCGGCCCTGCCCATCGAGCAGGAAGTGCGCTATGGCAACGCCTTCATGCGGTTCGCCCGGGCGGGCTTGCCCATCATCGATGATCCCGTGCTGAACGAATACATCGACGATCTGGGTCAGCGATTGCTCACCAATGCCGACGGGGTACGTTTCCCCTTTACCTTCTTCCTCATCAACGATCCCAGCATCAACGCGGCCGCCTTCCTCGGCGGGCGGGTCAAGGTGCACACCGGCCTCTTCCTCTACGCCGACAGCGAGAGCGAGCTGGCCTCGGTGCTGGCGCACGAAATCACCCACGTGACCCAGCGCCACATCGCCCGTTACATGGAGGCGCAGGCGAGCAGCTCGGCCATGACCCTGGCTGGCTTGGTAGGCTCCATCGCGCTCGCGGTGATCAACCCCACCGCCGGTATCGCCGCGCTGCAGACGACCCTCGGGCTCTCCATGCAGTCGGCCATCAACTATACCCGTGACAACGAATACGAGGCGGATCGCATCGGCATGAAGACGCTGTATGACGCCGGTTTCGATCCCATGGGCATGGCCAACTTCTTCCAGAAGCTGGCGGCGGAGTATCGCTACGCCAGCAAGCCGCCCGAGATGCTGCTCACTCACCCCCTGCCCGAGACCCGGATCAGCGAAGCCCGCGCCCGGGCGGGCAGCTATGGCCGCCGAGCCTTGCCCCCCAGTCTC
The DNA here is from genome assembly GCF_027705505.1 of Aeromonas sp. QDB56. Classification (NCBI taxonomy): domain Bacteria; kingdom Pseudomonadati; phylum Pseudomonadota; class Gammaproteobacteria; order Aeromonadales; family Aeromonadaceae; genus Aeromonas; species Aeromonas sp. QDB56. The sequence continues at coordinate 15,221 of NZ_JAPDBZ010000043.1, read as the reverse complement.
GACTTCTGGCTGGCCAAGGTGCGCATCCAGGTGCGTTATGGCACCGAGAGCCCCCAGGCGCTGCTCACCTATTTCGACAGCCGCCTGCAGAAGGGGGACTACCCTCTCAAGGACGCCGCCACCTATGGCAAGGCGCTGGCCCTGTTGCAGCTCAAGCGCACCGACGAGGCCGATACCCTGATGCAGGGGCTGGCCGCCCGCCATCCGGAAGATCTGTTCGTGGTGGATGCCCTGACCGACATCGATCTCGCCAAGGGGCGCAGCGCCCAGGCCATTGCCCGGCTGGAGCGCTTCCGCACCCGGATGCCGGACAACGAGGTGGTAGTGGTCAACCTCGGCAACGCCTATCTGGAAGGGGGTAATTACCAGAAGTCCATCGCCATCCTGGACCCCTATGCCCGGGAGCACGACGAGAACAGCCTGGCCTGGAACCTGCTGTCGGACGCCTATCGCAAGGCGGGACGGATGACGGATCTGCACATGGCACGGGCGGAGACCCTCTCCCTGCGCGGCGACTACCAGGCGGCCATCGACGAGCTGATCGTGGCCCGCGGCACCACCAGCGACAAGCTGACCCTGGCCCGCATCGAGGCGCGCATCACCCAGCTGGAGCGGGCGAAGAAGGATCTGGACAGCCTGAAGGGCTAGTCCGGCTCACCGCTCCTGTGACGAAACGGGGTGCACCAGCGATGGGGCACCCCGTTTCGTCATGGGGCCATCAGGGCTGTGCTGCAGCCCAGGCTCTGAGGTCGGCGAGCCTGTGTTCATCTATCTCTCCCACCAGTGTCTCCTGCAACCGGCCCTCGCCATCGAGCAGGTAGCTGGTGGGCAGCGCGCCGGGTCTGGGGAAGGGGAGGCTGGCTTCATCGAGGGGCACCATCAGGGGGACGGCTATCTGATGGCGCCGGGCCAGCTCGGCCAGCTCACCGGGGGAGGCGGGATCATAGTTGATGGCGATCACTCCAATCCGCCCCTCCCGGTGCAGCGCCGCGAGCAGGGGCATCTCCCGCAGACAGGGGGCGCACCAGGGGGCGAAGTAGTTGACCAGCAGCGGCTTGCCCGCCAGGGCGCTCAGGCTGATGCTCTTGCCCGTCTCGTCGGTGAAGTCGGGCGCCGGGCTGCAGGCCCCCAGCAGGGTCGCCACAATCAGCCAACAGATTCGTTTCATTTCCATATCCTTCCCGCTTACCCTGCCCATCCGTTTCCCCTACAATAGCGCCATTTGTTGTCCCATCTTGCAATATCAGGGAGTTACCATGAGCGAGACCCAAATCTATCACAACCCGCGCTGCTCCAAGAGCCGTGAAACCCTGGCCTTGCTGGAACAGCACGGAATAGCCCCGGAGGTGGTGCTCTATCTGGAACAGGCGCCGAGCGAAGACGATATCCGCACTCTGTTGAGCCAGCTCGGTTTCACCGATCCGCGCCAGCTGATGCGTACCAAGGAAGATCTCTACAAGGAGCTGGGGCTGGCCGAGATGAGCGGCGATGCCCTCATTCGCGCCATGCACCAGCATCCGAAGCTTATCGAACGCCCCATCGTCATCAAGAATGGTCAGGCCCGCATCGGCCGTCCGCCCGAGCAGGTGCTGGAGATCCTCCAGTGAGCACCCGCTTCGCCCGTCTGCTGACCCTGGTCGGCTTCTTCGGTCTGCTGGGCTGGGTCATCCTCTGGCATCTGTGGCTGTCACCCCATCCGGATCTCAGTCCCTGGCTGCTGCCGGTGATCTGGACGGTGCCGCTGCTCTTCCCCCTCAAGGGGATAGTGCAGGGCAACCCTTACACCCATGCCTGGGGCAACTTCGTGCTGATGCCCTACTTCCTCCACGCCCTCACCCTGATCACCACGGATGAAGGGGAACGGTGGCTGGCGGTGGTGGAGCTGGTGTCCACCACTCTGGCCTTCGTCGGCACCATCTATTACGCCCGCCTGCGCGGTCGTGAGCTGGGCCTGAGCATTCGCAAGAAGAAGGAAGATCGCTGAGCCGCTCTGCCGCTGGCAGTCGTGCAGCCCCCATCAAAAAGGCCCCTTTCGGGCAATGCTGTTCACTTAAGAGAATTTGAGTTCCAGTCCACGTAGTATCAGGGCTAAAAAATGAGGGAGGCATGATGCCTCCCTCTTTCTATTGCAAGCCACGCTGGATAAAGGCTGAAGGAACATCGACTGGAAACAGCCTTGCTCCCCCAACTCAAGTCGCATTTATGAATAATTAGTCAAAAATGTGCTTATCTGAACAGCATTGCCCTTTCGGGGCCTTTTTGTCATCCAGGGAGGTCAGAGCGTGTTCTTGTAGATCTTGCCGTCCTTCATGATCACCTTGAAGTGCTTGGCCGGATCGGCCACCAGGGAGAGATCCTTGAGTGGGTCACCGTCGATCAGCAGCAGATCGGCCAGCGCCCCGGCCTCCACCACGCCCAGCCTGCCCGGGTAGGGGCTGCGCGGGCCGGAGAGGGCCAGCAGCTCGGCGTTGTCATGGGTGGCCATCCTCAGCACCTCGGCAGGGGTATACCAGGTGCCCATCTTGGCCAGCATGGTACCCTGACTGGCGGCGGCCTGGGCGCTGAACAGGGCGTCGGTACCGAACGCGGTCTTGATGCCGTACTTCTTGGCCATGGCATAGGCGTGGTCGGTGCCCTTGTACATCTCAAGCTGTTTCAGACGGTTGGCCGAGCCCTCCGGGAAGGGGGACTTGCGATCGTCGGTGAAGGGTTGCAGGCTCCACCAGACCCCCTTCTCGGCCATCAGTCTGGCAGTGTCCTCGTCGAGCATCTGACCGTGGTCGATGCACTTGACGCCTGCCTCGATGGCCTGGCGCACCGCTTTCGGGGTATAGGCGTGTACGGTCACATAGGTGCCCCAGTTGTCGGCGGCCTCCACCGCGGCACGGATCTCCGGCACCGTGTACTGGGTCACATCGATGGGATCATAGTTGGAGGCCACACCGCCACCGGCCATCACCTTGATCTGGGAGGCGCCGAGGGCCAGTTGCTCGCGGGTGCGCTGGCGCACGGCATCCGGACTGTCGGCGACCATGGCCGCGTTGGCCCGCTCGCCGAAGGAGTATTGTCCCGCCAGTGCCGGCAGTTCGTTGGGCAGGCGGAAGTCGCCGTGGCCACCGGACTGGGAGATCATGGCGCCGGCCGGCCAGATACGCGGTCCATTGATCAACCCCATGTCGATCCCCTTCTTGAGGCCGAACACGGGGCCGCCGAGATCACGGGCACTGGTGAAGCCGCGCATCAGCATGTCGTTGGCCGCCCTGGTTGCCGCGACCGTGGTGAAGGTGACGTCGTTGGTCAGCACGGCAATCTGCGGCAGGGTGGCGAACATCAGGTGGGTATGGGCGTCGATGAGGCCCGGCATCAGGGTCTTGCCCTGGCCGTCGATGCGTTGCACTTCACCCTCCACCTTGATGCCGCCCTGGCTGATCCTGGTGATCAGGTTGCCTTCCACCAGGACGGAGGAGGGGGCGCTGAGGGCACTCCCCTTGCCATCGAAGATACGCACGTTTTCAAACAAGATGGCTGCATGAACCGGCTCGGTGGCGTGAACGGCACCACCGGCCAGGAGGGCGCCGCACAGGGCGCTACAGAATAATCGCAATGACATGAAGAGGTCTCCTTGGGTCTTGAGGGGGCTGAGTCTAGCCCAGCCGCGCCCGTTCAGCCTGAGCCCGGGCCGAGCGGCATCGCCAGTCTCCTCCCTTTTTGGGTGCCATAAAAGACCCAATCTGATCCATCACCCGTTTCACTCCTCGTCCCGCCCGCGTTTTCGGCCACGGGGGCCGGGCTGCAACCTAGGGAACCTGGTGCTCCCCGGTGGTGCGGTGCGCGGCGATCTGCTCCTCGCAAAAGCGCATCAATTCGGGATAGAAGCGCAGGAAGCCCTGCTCACCGGCCCGCCACTGGGCTGCATCAAGGGTGGCGAGGGCCTCCCCGAGCGGCAGGGGGCGGCGCAGTCGGCGGCCGATGCCGTTGAGGGTCAGGATCAGCCCCTCCCTGTCTTGATAGGAGGCGAGCCAGTCCTGTTGCGCCATCCGCCTGAGGGGCGGCGGCAGCCCCCCAGGTAGAGAGACATCGTCCGCCAGAAGTTGACCATAGCTCTGGTGCAGGAAGTGGGGCAGGGGCTGCGGGCTGAATTGCCGCCAGTGCAGGCTGAGCCAGTGGTCGTAGAGCATGTCCACCAGGATGCCGCCGAAACGGCGCCAGGGGGCCTCGAAGCCGGTGACCGCCGCCCGGTGGGCGGGGTGGGTGTCGGTGAAGGCATCTATCTTGCGGTGCAGCCAGATCCCCTCATCGAAGTGGGGGGCGAGGCCCGATGGCAGCGGCCCCTTGACGAAGTCCCCCAGCAGGTTGCCGGTGAGGGAGCTCTGGGTATGGGCCGCCAGATGAAGATGGGCCAGAAAGTTCATGGGCTGCGGCTCGCGTGCCTGGGTGGAGTGGGTGATCCGAGCCTAACGGATGCCGGCCGGATTGACCATGGGCAGGATTTTTCATCGCGCCGTCAGCGCCCCCTTGCGGGGCAAATTTGGGGCGTGGTAAGGTGCATGTCATCTTTGTCACAGGACGCGACAAATCACCATGATGCGCAAAGCCAGAGGCTTTTTTCTGGCCTTCTACTTCAAGCCTTTCTATCTCTCCGAGTGGTTCGACGAATAAGTCGAGGCCCCGGAGCAGTTCATTGACGCCAGCCAATCAAATGATGCCCGTGGCGGCGTAATCCTGCTCATCTGCAATTTGCCGTTTTTTGGCCATCGCTTGCCCGCGCTTGCGATGCCTTGACCGCGCCTGTGCGCTTTCTATGTAATGGAGTACTCATGATGAAGACCACACTGACTCTGTCAGCCCTGTTTGCTGCCTGCCTGCTGGCTACCCCCGTCACCGCCAAGGAGTGGAAGACCGTTCGTTTCGGCGTGGAGGGGGCCTACCCTCCCTTCTCCTGGACCGACGCGTCCGGGGAGATCAAGGGTTTTGACATCGATCTGGCCAACGCCCTGTGCCAGCAGATGGCCGTCAAGTGCGAGCTGGTGGCCCAGGATTGGGACGGCATGATCCCGGCCCTGCTGTCGCGCAAATACGACGGGATCATCGCCGCCATGTCGATCACCGACGAGCGGCGCAAGAAGGTCGACTTCACCGAGAAATACGCCCGCATCCCGAACCGCTTCGTGGCGGCCAAGGGCACCGAGCTGACGCTGACGCCAGAGGGCATGGCGGGCAAGCGCATCGGGGTGCAGCGTGCCACCACCCACGACAAGTACCTGACCGACAACTTTGGCTCCAACGTCACCATAGTGCGCTATGGCAGTGCCGATGAGGCCTATCTCGATCTGAAGGCGGGTCGGGTGCTGGCCCTGCTGGCCGATGCCTCGGCCATCGATCAGGGGCTGCTCAGCAAGGAAGGGGGCGACAAGTTCGAGTATGTGGGGCCGGCCCTGACCGATCGCCAGTGGTTTGGCGACGGCATGGGGATCGCGGTGCGCAAGGGGGATCAGGATCTCAGGGCCAAGCTGAACGAGGCGATCAAGGCCCTGCGCGCCAACGGCAAGTATCAGGAGATCAACCAGAAGTACTTCAAGTACGACATCTATGGCGGTTGATGGGTAACAGGCAGAGGGAGCTTGCTCCCTCTTTTTTCATGCAGCAAGGAGATACCCCATGTTGACACTGATCGAGGGGGCCGAGGTCTTCACTCCGGCCCCCCTCGGCCAGCAGGATCTGCTGGTGGCCGATGGTCGCATCGCCTGGATGGGCAGGGGGCTGACGGTCCCGGCCGACTGGCCGCTGGTGCGGGTCGACGGCCGTGGCCGCTATCTGGTGCCGGGGCTGGTGGACCCGCTCGCCCACATCACGGGGGGCGGCGGGGAGGGGGGCTTTGCCTTTCGCACCCGGGAGCTTGCCGCCGACGAGGCCCTGGCGGCCGGGGTCACGACGCTGGTGGCGGCGCTCGGTACCGACAGCCTGACCCGCACCCCGGCCCAGGTGCTCGGCAAGGTGCGCGAGTTTCGCGCCGCCGGGGTGAGCGCCTACATGTATACCGGCTCCTACCACCTGCCGGTCAAGACCCTCACCGGATCGGTGGAGTCGGACATCATGCTGATCCCCGAGGTGCTGGGGGTGGGGGAGGTGGCCATCAGCGACCACAGATCCAGCGCCCCCACCCATGACGAGCTGGCGCGGCTGGCGAGCGAGGCGCGGGTGGCCGGGTTGCTCTCGGGCAAGAGCGGAGTGAGCTTCTTCCATCTGGGGGATGGCCGGGGTGCGCTGGCGCCGCTGCGGGCCCTGCGGGACGCCACCGACATCCCGCTGCGCCAGCTCTACCCCACCCACTGCAACCGCAACCCCTGGCTCTTTGCCGAGGCCATCGACTGGGGGCGGGCCGGGGGCTGGGTGGATCTCACTGCCTCCAGCTTCCCCGACCTGCTGGATGATGGCGAGCAGCTGGCGGCGGATGCCCTGGTGGGGCTTCTGACGGCCGGCGTGCCCTGGGATCGCATCAGTTTCAGCTCGGATGCCAACGCCAGCCTGCCGCGTTTCGACGGCGAGGGGCGCCTCATCGAGCTGCGCAGCGGCCAGATAGGGAGCCTGTGGCAGCAATGCATCCGGGCCTGTGCCCTCGGCGTGCCCCTTGCCAGCGCGCTGGCGGTGGTGACGGCCAACCCGGCCAGGGCGCTGGGGCTGACTGGCAAGGGCTCCCTGGGGGTGGGGCAGGACGCGGATCTGCTGCTCATCGACCCCGAGACCCTCGCCATAGAAAGGGTCATGAGCGGCGGCCAGTGGCGAGCCTGAGTGGCGCATCAGCCGGATCTCTTCATCCCCGTTCACATACGAAAAACCCGGCATGGGTGCCGGGCTTCGTTTTTTGCGGTGTGTGTCCCGGTCAGATGGCCAGGAACCCCAGGATCAGGATGGGGCCGAGCAGGCTCAGAAGGAAGCCGGAGACGATGGCCACCGGCACCACTTGGATGCCGCCGGACTTCTGGATGACCGGCAGGGTGAAGTCCAGCGCCGTGGCGCCACCGTAGCCGATGGCGGCGGAGGGGTGGCGGCGCATCAGGATGGGAATGATCAGGATGGCGATCAGCTCGCGCCCCAGATCGTTGATGAAGGCGGCCGAACCCAGCACGGGGCCCAGCTTGTCCGCCACCAGGATGCCGGAGAGCGAGTACCAGCCGAAGCTGGAGCTCATGGCCAGCCCGTGGGCAAAGGGCATGCCCAGCAGTTGTGAGGCCAGCAGGCTGCCGAGCCAGCTGCTGACGATGACGGTGGCGGCGATCTTCATGCCCCAGGGGTTGAGCAGGATCTGGCGCAGGTGCATGCCGGAGTTGCGCATCTGGATGCCGATGAGCAGCAGCAGCAGCATCAGGGCCCATTCGCTCAAGCGGTCGATGGGCAGGACGCGCAGGTCCACCAGCAGCCCCAGCAGGACGCCCCCCAGCACCACGAAACAGAGCTGGAGGGATTCCCACAGGAGGTGCAGCTTGCTCGGCATCTTGCCGTCGCTCGCCTCGTGGGTGGGTGGGCTGCGCCTGTCCAGCCACCAGAGGGCCAGCAGGTTGCACAGGGTAATGGCGGTCAGCATGATGCCGGCCACCTTGAAGATCACCGCCAGGTTGCTGCCGAGGTTCTCCACGTAGGCGAGCCCCAGCCCCATCAGGAACAGGATGAGATAGACCATCTTGCCCAGCGACTGGTTGACCAGCTTGACCAGCCGGGTGGAGGAGAGGGGGATCAGATAGCCGATCACGAGCGGCAGCAGGATCAGCAACACATTGAGCAACATCGGGGCCTCGGTCACAAAACTGGGAGAAACGGCACCTTATCACGACTTGTTGCGTCTGTGTCACATATCCCGGTGTTTGAGTGCCCCATACGGGCCTTTTTTATAACATTGTTATGTTTTTTTGAGGAGGGAGGGGAGGGGCAAGGTCCGGAGATGGGGGGCACATCACCAGTAAAATCAATTCCATCCCCGTAAAATTGTGCGACGGTGGTGACTATGCCGGATGAATAAAGTCATTTTGGGTGACATCCGGCGTGGATGGTGGAATATTCTTGCCACCAGTGCGTTGCGGGTATAAAAGGTCGGTATGGCACCGGTGACAAAAAATGCATTTTATGCAGACAAAGTGCTGAAAAATACCGGTCAGGCCAATAAAAATACAGATAAACCACCAAATACCTCGGTTCTGTATTGTTTTTTAACTACCTGAATGATATTTTCGCTGAAGGTTGCCATCGGTTAACGTTTTGTTAAATGTTCCGGTGGTGGTGTCACGCCGAAGCGGCGTCTAGGGACAGACAAGGTTGTAATGGATGAGCGACGTTGCCGCACTGGAAGTTCGTGATCTGCACAAGTATTTTGGCACCCACGAAGTGCTCAAGGGCATCGATATGACGGCCCACAAGGGGGATGTGATCTCCCTCATCGGCTCCTCGGGTTCGGGGAAGTCGACCTTTCTACGCTGTATCAATCTGCTTGAAACCCCTTCGTCGGGCAGCGTCTCCCTGCATGGGGAACTGATCCGGATGAAGACCAGTCGTTCCGGCGAGCGGCTGCCGGAGGACATGCGCCAGGTGGAGCGTATCCGCAGCCGGCTGGCCATGGTGTTTCAGAGCTTCAATCTCTGGTCGCACATGACCATCATGCAGAACATCATCGAAGTGCCCATCCAGGTGCTCAAGGTGCCCCGTGCCGAGGCCATCGCCAAGGCGGAGCATCTGCTGAACCGGGTCGGGCTCTGGGAGCGACGCGACTACTACCCCGGCCACCTCTCAGGTGGCCAGCAGCAGCGGGCGGCCATCGCCCGTGCGCTGGCGGTGGAGCCGGAAGTGATGCTGTTCGACGAGCCGACCTCGGCCCTCGACCCCGAGCTGGTGGGCGAGGTCCTCGGCCTGATGCGCGAGCTGGCGGAAGAGGGGCGCACCATGATGGTGGTGACCCACGAGATGTCGTTTGCCCGCGATGTGTCGAACAAGGTCATGTTCCTGCATCAGGGGCGGGTGGAGGAGGAGGGCAATCCCAAGGAGATCTTCGCTCATCCCAAGTCGGAGCGATTCAAGCAATTCATCTCCTCCATCTATTGATGGACGGGATGCTATTTCCGTACTTTCAACGATCGACGTGTTTATCAAGGAGAGATACATGAACAAGCTGATGCTGGCGACTGCCGTGATGACGGCCCTGTGTTCCGGTAGCCTGATGGCCAAGGAGTGGAAAGAGGTGCGGATCGGGGTGGAAGGGGCCTATCCTCCCTTCTCCTGGACCGAGCCGAGCGGCGAGGTGAAAGGCTTCGACATCGACATCGCCAACGCCCTGTGCGAGGAGATGAAGGTGAAGTGCACCCTGATCAAGCAGGACTGGGACGGCATCATTCCGGCGCTGCTGTCGCGCAAGTATGACGCCATCATCGCCACCATGGACATCACCGAAGAGCGCAAGAAGAAGGTGGACTTCACCCAGAAGTACCAGCACATTCCGGCCCGCTTCGCCGCCAAGAAGGGCACCGAGATCCAGCTGGACAAGGCCTTCATGGATGGCAAGACCATCGCCGTGCAGCGTGCCACCTCCATGGACACCTACATCACCGACAACTTCCCCAATGCCACCATCAAGCGCTATGGCACCGCGGATGAGGCCTATCTCGACCTGAAGTCCGGCCGCGTCGATTACGTGATGGCCGACTCTGCCGCCATCAGCGACGGCCTGCTGAAGAAAGAGGGCGGTGACGCCTTCGAGTTCATCGGCCCGAAACTGACCGATCCCAAGTGGTTTGGCGAGGGGGCCGGCATCGCGGTGCGCAAGGCGGACAAGGATCTGAAAGAGAAATTCAATGCCGCCATCCTGGCCCTGCGCGCCAACGGCAAGTACAAGGAAATCAACGACAAGTACTTCGACTTCGACGTGTACGGCGAGTAAGTCAACGTCAGGCGAACAACGACAGGTTGATCCCGTCAGTAGTCATCGGGCCCGTTGCCTTCCGCTGGGAGTGACGGGCCCGATTGCGATGGAGCTGCATTGCATATGTTTGATTTGAAAGGATACGAAACCTCCCTGCTGGAGGGGGCTTGGATCACCCTGGAGGTGGCGATCGCCTCCCTGCTGCTGGCCCTGGTGCTCGGCATGCTGGGGGCCCTGGCCAAGCTTTCCCCTTACAAGTGGGCGCGCGGCATCGCGGCGGCCTACACCACCGTCATTCGCGGCATCCCGGATCTGGTGCTGATGATGCTGCTGTTCTTCGGCGGTCAGGTCCTCATCAACGGGATCTGCACCTGGGTCAACGAGGCGTACAACAACTACCTGCTCGAGAGCAATCCGAACCAGGAGTGGGTCTCGTTGCTGCCGGATTACATCGACATCAGCCCGTTTGCGGCCGGGGTGGCCACCATCGGCTTCATCTTCGGCGCCTACATGACCGAGACCTTCCGCGGCGCCATCCTGGCGGTGGACAAGGGAGAGCTCGAGGCCGCGCGCGCCTTTGGCATGCGGGCGAGCCAGGTGTTTGTGCGGATCCTCTTCCCCCAGATGATGCGCCACGCCCTGCCGGGGTTTGGCAACAACTGGCTGGTACTGCTCAAGACCACGGCCCTGGTCTCCATCATCGGGCTCGATGACATGGTGCGCAAGGCGTCGCTCGCGGCGGGCTCGACCCAGCAGCCGTTCACCTTCTACATGGCGGTGGCGCTGATCTTCCTGATCTTCACCGCAGTCTCTACCTCGGCGCTCAAGTGGGCCGAGCGTCACTACGCGATCAAGACGAGGTAAGCCATGGATTTCTCGATCATTCTCACGGAGTGGCCCACCTACTGGGAGGGCTTCTACACCACCATCTGGCTGGTGGCGGCTTCCCTCATGCTGGGGCTCCTGCTGGCGGTGCCCATGGGCATATTGCGCAACAGCCGCAACTGGCTGATCAAGGGACCGATCTGGGCCTATATCTACTTCTTCCGCGGCACCCCGCTGCTGGTGCAGCTCTTCATCATCTACTACGGCGCCGCCCAGTGGGAGTGGCTGAAGAACAGCGCGGCCTGGTCCCTCTTCTCCGAGGCCTGGTTCTGCGCCCTGCTGGCGTTCACCCTCAACACCGGTGCCTACACCGCCGAGATAGTGCGGGGCGCCGTGATGAACATGCCCAAGGGGCAGATAGAGGCGGCGAGCGCCTTCGGCATGACCCGCTGGCAGACCCTCACCCGCATCATACTGCCCAACTCGTTTCGCCGTGCGCTGCCCGCCTACAGCAACGAGGTGATCTTCATGCTGCAGGGCTCGGCGGTGGCGGGCATCATCACCATAGTCGACCTGACGGGGGCCGCGCGGATCATCAACTCCCGCTACTACAGCCCGTTCGAGGCGTTCCTGACCGCTGGCCTGCTCTACATGCTGCTCACCTTCGCCATCGTCTGGCTGTTCAAGAAGTGGGAGGCCCGCTGGCACGCCCACCTGCGCCCCCGCAGCGTGTGACCGCCACCTGCAAAAAAGCCCGCATCCGCGGGCTTTTTCCTGCTCGGTATGAGTCAGAGCATGGTCATTGGTGTCAGCATCTCCTCGGTCAAAAGGCAAAATGCGCTCAGGATGGTCATGCTCAAGGCCCCGACAACGCCGGAAGAGAGGGTTTGGCGTTTGCTCTTCTGGACAGAAGCCGATTGCTCATTGTGTTGGCCTATCTTGTTCACCACGGCTATGGCACCCATGTCCAGATGACGGTAGAAGCTGGCATTGAGCTGGGTCAGATGCAGCAATGACTGACGCATCCGTTCGAAGGTCTTTTTGCAAACGGGATCTTGCTTGTGCCAAAACCCTTCCAATGTGCCGCGGGTTGTCAGTCCGTGCAGATCATAGAGGGCTCGCCCAAGGCAGTGGGTGGGCACATGGTGTAACAAGGCGGAGAGGCCAACCGTGCTGTTGATGGTGATGACCCCCTTGAGCAGCGGATAGAGGGTAGGCAGTGGCAGTTCATAACCATAGAACACCCGTCCTTCCAACCCGAGCAGCGTGATAAGTCGGTTGATCTGGGATTGATAGCTGACATAGCCCCGATCCATGGGGTGGTGTTTGAACAGCAGTACATCCTCGCGGCGGGCGTGCTCGGCGAAGGAGTTCATCACCTGGGCGACCATCTCTTCCACCCCGCTCAAATCCGAATGTTCGCGGATCTGAAAGTCTTCGGTGACCTGCAGCGGCACGAAGAAGATATGCCCCTTGTGCCGGGGCAGGGCCTTGAGCAGGGAGTGGTCGCTCCATCTGTGCTTCCACTTCACCAGGCCCCCCGCCACCCAACCCCTGGCCTCCTGATAGAGACTCCAGGGTCTGTGATTGACGAAATGGGGGTAGCGCCAGCGCAACAGGTTCTTGTTGATGTGGTAGCGGCTGGCATACCAGGCACGACGGGCGAAGGTCTTGCCCACTTTCAGCGGTGCCTCATAAGGGGTTGGCCAGGTCATCTCGGCCAGGGAGTCGCGCTTGGCATAGAGAGGGCTGAAGGCATTGACGCCCCCTTGCTCCAGGGTGACGAAGTCGGGACGCAGATAGCCTTCCTCCAAGGCCCAGACGCGGATTTTTTTCAGCTTGCAAATACGGATGGCTTGCTGGTGGTAATAACGGCAATCACCGTAACAGATGAGGCTGTCGATGCCATGGCGCTTGATAAAGCGGCGAAAGAAGGTGTTCCAGGTCTCCGGCTTGCCGGTGAAGCGTTCGTTATGGCCTACGCAGCGCCAGCACTCATCCCCCCCGTTGAAATGGATCTTGTAGACCTCGTGACCGGCGTCGGAAAGCGCCTGGCTGAGGCTCTGAAAGAAGGGGCCCAGCGGTCCTTGCAGCAGCAAAATCTTCATGTACGACTCATCTCATCAACTGGGGAAAGGAAGGGCGTTGCAGCAGGGCTTGCGCCAGATAGCTCAGCTTGACTTGCCAGCGTTGCCAGCGGCTCGACTTGTGGCCGGAGGATTGACCTTGCGCGGCCAGTTGGCGGATCAACTGCTCCGGGCTTATCCAGAGTCCGCTCTGCCAATCGATGTAGAGCGGATAGGCCACCAGAGTCAGATAGACCAGTGCCGCCAGGGGGAGCTTGCGCTGGCGCCTGGCCGGGGGATGGGCATCCGTGGTCAGCCCCCAGCCGCTGTAGAAGGGCTGGCCCCAGGTCGTCACCTTGACCCCTTGCACCAGTGCCTCGAACCCGCTGAGCGACGTCATAGTGTGCAGCTCGTCCACGTGGGGATAGAGGCTGGTCAGGCCGATATTCAGCACCTGGCTGTCCACGCACTCCGCCAGGCAGGCCGCAGAAATGGCCCCGGCCCGATTGCCCGCCACCACATCCGGGTGGGGTTTGTAGAGAATATGGGCCTCGGGCTTGGCGGCGCGCACCGCCCAGAGCAACTGCTCGTTGCTGCGAATGGTCGGGCTGCCGGTCAGGATGGAGGCATCCCCATCCACCTGACCCACCACCAGCACCAGGGGACGGCCATCGGCGGGGGGCGTGAAGTACTCAGGGGAGCCGACATTGTATTTGCTCACCTTGTTTTCGCGCAGCAGGGTGAGCAGTTGCTCGCCCCGATCGAGTTGTGACCGTGTCAGCTCCTGATAATTGAGCAACTGCTCGAGCCCGCTGGGGCTGCGGCTGTCGAAATAGATCCCCACCGGATCGATGGAGAGGGAAGAGGGGCGACACAGGTTGGAGCCAAGCCCTTTGGAGCGGATAAAGCCATCCTCCACCCGGATGGCCGAGGTGAGCTCCGGGTAACGACTGCCCCATACCAGCACCTGCTCGTCACCGGTCAGCCGTTTTGGCGGCTTGCGCACAAAGCAGAGTTCCTCGGCCAGGGGGCGGCAGAAGGCTTGCATAAAGGCGCGTTTCCACAAGGAGAACCCCACCAGATAGAGCCTGCGCCAGCGGGGAGCGGCCTTCTGCTGGCGGGCGATGATGGCGATCACCTCTTCCACCTCGCAGCGCTGGCCCAATACCGGATCCAGATAGCGCGGATAGCAGATCAGCGTCGCCGCCACTAGCTGGGCCAGTGACACCTGAACGGTGCGGCGTTCACACTGTTTGCTGTCCTGGGTCAGACCCCAACCCGCATAAAACGGCATGCCGAAGCAATACACGGGTTTGCCGAGCAGCAGCGCCTCGAAGCCGAGCTGGGATGACACTGTGTACACGGCGTCCACCAGGTTGAGCAGGGCATGGGGATGACAATGGTCGGCAACAATCTCTACATCGCTCAGTTTCAATCTGGCCAGCACGCCACTCTTCTTGCCAAAGCGGGTGTCCGGGTGAGTGCGAAGCAAGAGGCGGGCACCGGGGTGATTGCGCCGCGCCGCCGCCACCATGGCGATAAAGTCGGCCTCGCTGGCCAGGGCGCCGGGAATGGAGAGATCCCCGGCCACCTGATCCACCAGCAAGACTCTAGGCCTGCCATCTTGCAGCAGGCGCTGGGCCAGCGTCACAGGCAGCTCACTCACATCCTTCGCCGTCAGGCTGGTCGCCGAACAAGAAGAGAGAGAGGCGGGTCGCCCGGCATAGCAGTTGTATTTGGTGACCCCAAGACGCACCAACTCATGGACAAGGCGCTCGGCTCGCTCCAGCATGGCGGTGTCACAGGGAGTGGCTATCAAGTGTTCAAGCTGGCTGGGCTGGCGGGCATCGTAATAGATACCGACCGGATCGGCGATAATGGATACCGCTTTCCCCCCCTTGGCGGGGTGGCCAATATAACCGATAAAACCATCTTCCAGCTGCCAATAGGGCAGGCCCAGTGACGTCGCTTTCCGCCTTATTTGATAGGTATTGGCCTTTTGACCCCAGCCCACTATCACGTCATTGTCAGCAAACGGCATATTGTCGTGGAAGAGATGTAACTGGCAGCCAAGCATAGGTTCAATATTTGCTTTTCTGGCCAGGATGCCTTTTGAACCTGTCAATAATTTCATTTTTGCTCTACGTGGTAGAAAACTCCCCGTGTCGGAACGGGGAGTGGAATTCAGATAAATAGATCTGCATCGAGTAATGACTTGGCAACGCTGTCTTTTGCGGACGTAATGATATCGCAATCCAGAGCCGGCCATTCAATTGCAATGGAGTCATCATTCCACTTAATGCCTCGATCACTGCTGGGGGCATAATAATTGGTAGTTTTGTACAAGAACTCAGGGAAGGTGCTAACAAGTCACTTGGCACAAAAACACACCATTCTAAATTATTGATATTAAATGGCTAAACTTTTTA
>NZ_JAPDBZ010000042.1:0-29453 GCF_027705505.1 Aeromonas sp. QDB56 | reverse complement strand
CCAGCGGGGCTGACGCCCCGGCGAAATTCCCCTCCCACCTACGTCGGAGGGAGTCCCCTTTCGCATTTAAGATGGCGACCGTGGTCAGGGTGGACGCCACCAGAGCGGTCCACACCCGGCGGGTGCCCTCCAGCGCCGCCTCTCCCTTGCTGATGTCACCCCGCTCATGGAGCCGGTAGATGCTCTCCAGCACCACGATGGCGGCGTCGAGCACCATGCCGACCGCAAACGCAATGCCCGCCAGGGAGATGATATTGAGGGTCCGCCCCATCACCTTGAGCAGACAGAAGGTGAGCATGATGCTGATGGGAATGGCGATCGCGATCATCAGGGTCGCCTTGAGCTGGCGCAGAAAGACCCAGAGGATGGCGCAGGAGAGCAGCACCCCGAGCCCCAGGTTGGCGGTCACCATGCTCACCGCCCGGTTGATGTAGAGAGAAGCGTCAAACGACTGCTCCATGTGCAGGCCAACCGGCTCCAGCACCTCCCGGTTGAGCTCCCCGACCTTGGCCTTGATCCCCTCGAGCGCCGCCAGGGCATTGGCGCCGCTCTCCTTGAAGATCTGCGCCGCGATGGCGGTGTTGCCGTTCTGGATGCGCAGCACCGGGTTCTCCTCCCGGGCCACTCTGATCTCGGCAACGTCCCGCAGATAGATGGGCAGCCCGTCACGCCAGTCCACCACCTTGTCCCCCAGGGCCGCCACGTCATAGCGACCGGCAAAGCGCAGCTTGTACTCCCAGCGTCCGATGTCGAGGGTGCCGGCCGACACATCCCAGCCCGTCGTTGCCCGGCTGGCGAGCACCGGGATCTCCACCCCCAGTTCGGCGGTGCGGTAAGGGTCGAAGCGGATCTGGATCTGGCGCTCGTTGATCCCCTCGATGTCGACCGTGGACACCCCGGGGATCCGCTCCAGCTCGGGCTTGACCCTCGCCTCGATCAGCGCCTGGTGATCGTCTATCTCCCCTTTGGCGCCGGGCAGTTGCTGGATGAAGAAGAAGGTCAGGGTGTCGTTGCTGCTGTAGTTGTTGACGTAAGGGCCACCGATGTTGTCCGGCAGCCCCGAGACCCGGTTCAGGCGGGAGATGACATCAAGCTGGGCCCGCTGCATGTCGGTGCCGAGGGCAAACTCCATGTCGATTTCGGTGAAGCCGGGGTAGCTGTTGCTGCTGAGGCTCTTGAGCCCCTGTACCCCCTGCATCTCCTGCTCGATGGGATCGGTTATCTCCGACTCCATCTCCTGGGGCGAGGCCGAACGCCAGTCCACCGTGATGTTGAGGTGAGGACGGTCTATGTCGGGAAACAGCTGGACGGGCAGTCCCCGGATGCTGAGCAGGCCCAGCAAAAAAATCAGCACGACCGAGACCGCCACCCAGATGGGGCGTTCGATCGCCGTTTTGGCGAGGTTCATTCACTCTTCCTGAGTTGTTGTTATCGGCCATTCCGATGGCCTTGCTTCCTGCCCCAAGGGTGGGGGCCATTGCATTAAACTGGAATTAATCGACCTTGTAAATGCCTGGTTAAACAACAAAAAACCGGCCACTAGGGCCGGTTGTCGGTTTACGCTCGGGGTCAGGCTGCATGCTCGACCGGGTTCGGTTGAGACAATCCTTCCAGCTCGCCAGGAGCGAAGTTGTCCACCTGGATAGCCTCGTAGCGCAGGGCATCGGCGGCCAGCAACTTGTCCGCCTCCTCCTTGCCGAGGATGGACTGGGACAGGGCCGCAGCCACCAGCTCAGGCAGCGCCAGCTTGCGGGGCAGTCTGCCCTCTTTCTGGGCCTGCACCAGCTTCTTCTCGATGGGCTGCACCGAGACCATGGCCTGGAAGGCACGCTCCATCAGCCCCACCGGATCCGCCTCGTCCTTGCCCACATAACAGAGCGCGGTCAGACGATCCCGGAACTCGCCCGGCGTCATCATGGCCAGGCAGATGGCATGGCAGCGATCATCCGCCGGCATCTTGTAACCGACGCCGAACGGGAACACCACCCGCTTGAGTACGGCACCCACCACCTTGTTCGGGAAGTTCTGGAAGAAGCCCTCGAACGCCTTGCCAATCAGGTAGAGGTTGCGCTCCACCGCATACTGCACGAACGGCAGGTCAGAGACCATGCGGCCCTGATCCTCGTAATGCTTGAGGGTGGCGGAGGCCAGGTAGAGGTGGCTCAGCACGTCACCCAGACGGGCGGAGATCATCTCCTTGCGCTTGAGATCGCCACCCAGCATCAGCATGGAGACGTCGGCGCACAGGGCCAGCCCCTTGCTCATGCGGGAGAGTTGCTTGTAGTAGCGGGCGGTTTCGCCAGCCACCGGGGCACTATTGAACTGACCCAGGGTCAGCCCCTGGAACAGGGCACCGAAGAAGTTGCCGGTACCGAAGGCGATGTGCTTCATCAGCAGAGCGTCAAACTTCTCGAGACCGCGCTCCACATCGGTGTCGGCCGCCGCTTCCAGCTCGGCAAACACATACGGATGGCAGCGGGTGGCCCCTTGCCCGAAGATCATCAGGTTGCGGGTCAGGATGTTGGCCCCTTCCACCGTGATGGCCACCGGAATGCCCATGTAGGCGTAGCCGGTGTAGTTTTTCGGGCCCAGCTGGATGGCGCGACCGGCATGGATGTCCATGGAGTCATCCATCACCTGGCGGGCCATCTCGGTCATGTGGTACTTGGAAATCGCGGTGACGATGGCCGGTGCCTGACCCAAATCCAGGGAACCTGCGGTCATGCGACGAGCGCCTTCGAGCTGATAGGTGAGGCCGCCAATGCGGGCCAGCGCTTCCTGCACCCCTTCAAACTTGCCGATGGACATGCCGAACTGCTTGCGCACGTAGGAGTAGGCGCCCACGGTGCGGCTCGCCATGTGACCACAGGCGGTGCCAAGGGCAGGCAGCGAGATGCCGCGACCGGCGGAGAGGCACTCCACCAGCATGCGCCAGCCACGGCCGGCGTAATCCGGGCCACCGATGATCCAGTCGAGCGGAATGAACACATCCTTGCCGAAGGTCGGGCCGTTCAGGAACGCCAACCCCATGGGGTAGTGGCGATCGCCGACGCGCACGCCTGGGTGACTGGTCGGGATCAGCGCACAGGTGATGCCGATCTCTTCCTTGTCACCCAGCAGTTTTTCCGGGTCATAGAGCTTGAACGCCAGCCCCAGCACGGTGGCACGCGGCGCCAGGGTGATGTAGCGCTTGTTCCAGTTGAGGCGAATACCCAGCACCTCTTCACCCTTGTGCATCCCCTTGCAGACGATCCCCTTGTCCGGGATGGCGCCCGCATCGGAGCCCGCTTCCGGCCCGGTCAGGGCGAAGCAGGGTACCTCCTTGCCGTTGGCCAGCCCCGGCAGCCAGAAATCTTTCTGGGCCTGGGTGCCGTAATGCATCAGCAGCTCGCCCGGGCCGAGAGAGTTGGGCACCATGACGGTGACCGCGACGCTCAGGCTCTTGGTGGCGATACGGGTGACGATGGTGGAGTTGGCAATCGCCGAGAACTCGCGGCCGCCGTAGGATTTCGGGATGATCAGGGAGAAGAAGCCTTCTTTCTTCAGATAGTCCCACACCGGCTCCGGCAGGTCCTTGGTCTCGTTGACGATCTTGAAGTCGTCCACCATGGCGAGCAGGGTTTCGACCTGGTTGTCGATAAAAGCCTGCTCTTCTGCGCTCAGCTCGGCCTTGCCGTAGCCGTGCAGTTTCTTCCAGTCCGGGTTGCCGCGAAACAGCTCCCCGTCCCACCAGACGGAGCCGGCCTCCATGGCCTCCCGCTCGGTGGCCGACAGGGGCGGCAGTATCTTCTTGAAGATGCCGAACACGGGGCGGGTCACCACCTTTTTACGGATGGCGGGGACACCGAGCACCACGGCTATCGCCAGCACCAGCAGGACAAGCAATGTGATCATACCGAAGTTCCTTCTATTTCACTGTTTCCGTTGATTATTGTTAGGTGTTACACGGCCAGGGAGAGCCTGGTCGACTCCACGGGCGCCCCGACACCGGACGCCAGATAAGGAATGACGTTGCGCACCAGCCCTTCCACATCGAGCTGCTGGCCAAAATCGGCCTGGGCGATGTCACGCAGGGCATCCGCAGAGGCCATGGTGAAGACGACGGTGCCCAGGGTGAAGTGCAGGCGCCAGAAGAGATCCGCTGGCGACAAATCCGGATTGGCCTTGGAGATGGCCTGGGTGATCCCGTGCAGGGTCGCCCCATAATGGGTGGTAATAAAGCGGCGCAGGTGGCCCTGACTGTCGATATAGCCGCGCCCCAGCAACTGCATGAAGAGCGCCGGACCATTCGCCCTGACGGCCGACAGTTTCATCAGAGGTTCGACAAAGCTCTCGAACACCTGCAACAGGGTCAGCTGATCCTGCGCCATCAACGTCTGCAACCGCCCGTCCAGTGCCGGCATGAAGAGGCTCAGATAACGGTCGAGCACCGCCTGGATAAGCTCCTTCTTGGAGCCGAAGTGATAATTGACCGAAGCCAGGTTCACATCGGCCTCGCTGGTGATCAGACGCAACGAGGTATCGGCGAACCCCCGCTCGGCAAACAGCACCTCGGCGGCGTCGAGAATACGGTTCTTGGTATCGATTTTACTCACTGGACACCTCACTTAAACGAATGTTTAAAAAGTACGTTTCACGCCCCCCCATGTCAAGAGAATGTGAACAAGTGTTGGCTAAATGTTTTTAATCAAAAAAGAGGGAAGATGGCGGGAACTTCGCGGCGAGACGGCACTCTATATCTATGCCACTGCAATTAAACATTAAGTCTCGCCCAACCTGCGTCATGCTAGTTGGGCATTTTTTTGCCCTGCCGTCACCCGATGCGCCGGCAGAGAACCAAAAAAAACCGTCGCAGGGGCGACGGCGGGGAAAACGGGTCTGACCATCCAGTGTCGACCCATCGATGGGTGTTCAGGCTTGCATCGATGTCGTCATCCTCGCAGTGAAACGTCATCAGACTTTGTCAGCACAGACCCAAATTGTGACAAAGTATGGCAACCAGCCACATGGCCCGGCTTCGCCAATCTTGCTATGCTGTCGCCTCATGCCAGAGGGGAGAGAAGATGAAGTATACGGTCGATACCCACACGCACACCGTCGCCAGCACCCACGCCTACAGCACCATTCACGATTACCTGCCCATCGCCAAAGCCAAGGGGATCAAGCTGTTCGCCACCACGGACCATGGCCCGGACATGGCCGATGCCCCGCATTACTGGCATTTCGTCAATCTGCACGTGTTGCCCAGGATCGTGGACGGGGTCGGTATCCTGCGCGGCATCGAAGCCAATATCAAGAACATCGACGGTGAAATAGACTTCCCCGAGCGCTACGAATCGCGGCTCGACATGATCATGGCGGGCTTTCACGAACCGGTGTTTCCCCCCTGCGATCAGGCGACCCACACCCAGGCCATGATCAACGCCATTCGAAGTGGTCGGGTCGACATGATAAGCCACCCCGGCAACCCCGCCTTCCCCATCGATATCCAGGCGGTGGTCAAGGCAGCGGCAGAGTATCGAGTGGCGCTGGAGGTCAACAACTCCTCGTTCAGTCACTCCCGTGCAGGCAGTGAAAGCAACTGCCGCGCCATCGTCGAGGCAGCGCGCGATCTGGGTGCCTACCTCACTTTCGGCTCCGACTCCCACGTGGCATTCAGCCTCGGCGACTTTGATCACTGCCATCGGCTGGTCACCGAAGCCAACTTCCCACATGAGCGGATCCTGTCCCGCACCCCCCGTGCCCTGCTCGATTTTCTCGAGAGCCGCGGCCGTGCTCACATCCCGGAGTTCGTTGACCTCTGATATGCCTTAACATCATGAGCCAACTCATAAAATCGAATTGGCTCAATTGACTTGTCCGGCTTTTTTCACGACTCTGAACATCAAACCGCCGGTATAGCTCAGTTGGTAGAGCAGCGCATTCGTAATGCGAAGGTCGTAGGTTCGACTCCTATTACCGGCACCAGACAGACGAAGGGTTGGCCTCAGTGCGAGGCCAACCCTTCGTGCTGTTTGTCCCGGGTCTCTGGCCAAGACGCCGGTGTGACTGCGCCAGAACACCCTCCCCCTCCAGGACACCGCCATCCGCGACGGTCCTGTTCATCTTTCAGAGCCTGACGCACCAACCTGGCCCCACCATCAGAGAGGGCAGCCAGGCAGCCACGCCCCGGCTGCACCTGGGTGAGCATCGTTATCCCGGGGCCCCTCAGCGCTGGGCATAGATCTGGTCGAACACCCCGCCCTCCTTGAAGTGAGTGCGCTGGATCACAGGCCACTCGCCGAAGGTCTTCACCACGTCGAGGAAGGTGGCGTTCGGGAAACGGTCTGCAAACTCGGCGAGGATCGCCGGGTTGCGCGGGCGTAGATAGTTGCTGGCAGCAATGCGTTGGCCTTCGTCGGACCAGAGATAGGCCAGATAGGCTTCGGCCTCCTTGCGGGTACCCTGCTTGTCGACCACCTTGTCCACCACTGACACCGGCAGTTCGGCCACGGCAGTGACGCTCGGATAGACCACCTCGAAGCTGCCACGGCCGAACTCGCGGGCGATCATCTCGGCTTCGTTCTCGAAGGTGACCAGCACGTCGCCTATCCGGTTCTGGATGAAGGTGGTGGTGGCGGCGCGGCCGCCGGTGTCGAGCACGGGAACCTGCTTGAACAGCTTCCCGACAAATGCCCTGGCCGCATCTTCATCGCCCCCCTGCTCCAGCACATACCCCCAGGCAGACAGGTAGGTGTAGCGGCCGTTCCCCGAGGTCTTGGGGTTGGGCACGATGACCTGTACCCCCTCCTTGAGCAGATCAGGCCAATCCTTCAACCCCTTGGGGTTGCCCTTTCGCACGATGAACACGGTGGCCGAGGTGAAGGGGGCGCTGTGATCCGGCAGGCGATCCGCCCACCCCTTGGGCACCAGGCCCCCATGCTCGGCGAGGGCGTTGATGTCGGTGGCCATGTTCATGGTGATGACATCGGCGGGCAGGCCGTCGATGACGGCGCGCGCCTGCTTGCTCGATCCGCCGTGGGACATGTTGATCTGCAGTGGCTCCCCGCCTTCGGCCTGCCAGTGCTTCAGGAAGGCTCCGTTGTACTCCTTGTAAAAATCGCGCATCACGTCATAGGAGGCGTTGAGCAGGGTGGCCGCCTGGGCCAGCGGGGCGAGAGCCAGTCCTGCAATAAGCAGGGTGGCGGGCACGAGTCGTTTCATTTCACATCCTTGGAATGAGGGGCGAGTGACTGACTATAAGAGTCGACCATTTATTCTTTGAAAGAATAATAACGGCACAGCTTATGCGATAAATGGCATCGCCTGGGTCCGTCGCAACGGATGACGGCGATGAGGTGGTCACCTCCAGGCGGGTCATGATGGTTGCCGAGGGCGGCGCCCATGAACGTGGGGCTCCTTCTGCCCGCTCCCTGCCCCGGACAGGGAGCGCCGTTGTCACCTGCCTCGATTTGGCTTCTCGACATAACAGATAAAAAAACGGGGCGAACCTAGTGGTTCGCCCCTGATGCTTTTTACGTCAACCCCGAGGGGTCAACCCTGTTTGTCTGATGCCGGCTCTGCGTCCTTCGGCGCCTGCCAGCCGCCACCGACGGCCTTGTAGAGGGCGACCTGGTTACTCAGCTGGGCGAGCCGGGTGCTGATGAGCCCCTGCTTGGCGCTGAACAGGGAGCGCTGGGCATCGAGGCGGGTCAGGTAGCTGTCCACCCCTTGCTCGTAACGCACCTCCGCCAGCCTGAAGTAGGTCTGGTTGGCATCCACCAGTGCCTGCTGCGCCTGCAGCTGCTGCGCGTAGTCCGCCTGGGCACCGAGGGTGTCCGCGACCTCCTTGAAGGCGCTCTGGATGCTCTTCTCGTAGCTGGCCACCGCCTGCCTGGTCCCCACCTCGGCCACGTCCAGATCCGCAACGCGCTTGCCGCCATCGAAGATGGGCAGATTGATCTGGGGCATGAAGGTCCAGGTGCCGGTGCCGCCGTCAAACAGACCACTCAGCTGGTTGCTGGCGGTGCCCGCCGTCGCGGTGAGCGAGATGGTCGGGAAGAACGCGGCGCGGGCAGCCCCTATGTTGGCGTTGGCCGCCTTCAGGTTGTGCTCCGCCGCCAGGATGTCCGGGCGTTGCTGCAACAGGCTGGAGGGAGCCCCCACCGGGATCGGCGCCAGTTTCACCTCGGCCAGGGTAGCCGGTTGTGCCGCCAGCACCGGGATATCGGTGCCAAGCAGCAGGGCCAGACCGTTTCTGTCCTGCTTCACCAGACGCTGGTATTGCGCCTGGCTGACCTTGGCGTTTTCCAGTGCCGTGCGCCCCTGGGCCAGCTCCATCTCGGAGGCGGCGCCCAGGCGGTATTTGTGCTCGGTCAGGGCATAGCTCTCCTGCTCGGTGGCGAGGGTCGCCTGGCTCAGGGCCAGCAACTCCTGATCCGCCAGCAGGGTGAAGTAGGCATTGGCCACCGAGGCCACCAGCGCAATCTGGGTGCTGCGCTGGGTCTCGATTTGCGCCAGATAGGTCTCAAGGGCCTGATCTTTCAGGCTCTGGATCCGGCCAAACAGATCCAGCTCATAGGCGGTGATGCCGATGTTGGCGCCGTACTGGCTGCTGATGGTGCCCTGCCCCGTACTACTGAGATCGTCGGATCCCTGCTGGCGGGTGCCGCTGCCACTGGCGGCCAGGGTCGGCAACTGGGCAGCCCGCTGGATGCGGTATTTCGCCTCGTAGGCCTCGACGTTGAGGGCTGCCAGGCGCAGATCCCGGTTGCTCTCAAGGGCGGTGCCGATCAGCGTCTGCAGGGCCGGGTCCTGGAACTGCTGGCGCCAGGGGGCGAGTTCCCCCTTGGCGGCCAGGTCAGCTTGCCAGGAGGCGCCTTGGGGCAGCTCGGGGCGCTGGTAGTCGGGGGCCATGGAGCAGCCCCCCAGCATCAGGGTCACGCCCAGGGCGATCAGGGTCTTAGTCATGGTTGATCTCCTTGGTGTGGACACTCTCTTCCCCGGCATGCTTGCGTTCGGTGAAATAGCGCATCACCAGCACAAAGAACAGCGGCACGAAGAAGATGGCGAGCACGGTGGCACTGATCATCCCCCCCATCACGCCGGTCCCGATGGCGTTTCGGCTGCTGGCGCCCGCCCCGGTGCTGATCACCAGGGGCAGTACCCCCAGGATGAAGGCGAGCGAGGTCATCAGGATGGGGCGCAGACGCTGACGCGAGGCCTCCACCACCGCATCCCCGAGCCTCATCCCCTTGTCGTGCAGCTCCTTGGCGAACTCGACGATGAGGATGGCGTTCTTGGCCGACAGCCCGATCGTGGTGAGCAGGCCCACCTGGAAGTAGACGTCATTCTCAAGCCCGCGCAGGGTCGCGGCCAAAATGGCCCCCAGCACCCCGAGCGGCACCACCAGCATGACCGAGAACGGAATGCTCCAGCTCTCGTAGAGGGCCGCCAGACAGAGGAAGACCACCAGGAGCGAGATGGCGTACAGGGCCGGCGCCTGGGAGCCTGCCTGACGCTCCTGGAAGGAGAGGCCGGTCCACTCGATGCCGATCCCTTCCGGCAACTGCTTGACCATCTCCTCGATGGCCGCCATGGCATCACCCGTACTCTTGCCCGGGGCCGCCTCACCGACGATCTCCATGGCGGAGACACCGTTGTAGCGCTCAAGACGGGGCGAGCCGAAGCTCCACTCTGTGCTGGCAAAGGCGGAGAAGGGCACCATCTGGCCCGCGCTGTTGCGCACGTACCACAGCTTCAGATCTTCCGGGTTCATCCGGAAAGGGGCATCCGCCTGCAGATAGACCTTCTTGACCCGGCCTCTGTCGACAAAGTCGTTCACATAGGAGGAGCCCCAGGCTGCCGACAGGGTGTTGTTGATGTCGGTGATGGAGAGCCCCTGGGCCAGCGCCTTCTCGTAATCGATCTTGATGTCGAGCTGGGGCGTGTCTTCCATCCCGTTCGGGCGTACCCGCACCAGGTTGGGATCCTGCGCCGCCATGCCGAGCAACTGGTTGCGCGCCTGCATCAGCTTCTCGTGACCCAGACCGCCGCGGTCCTGCAGGAAGAAGTCGAAGCCGGTGGCCGTGCCGAGTTCCGGAATGGGGGGCAGGTTGAAGGCGAAGACCTGGGCTTCCTTGATGCTGAACAGGAACCCCATGGCGCGGCCGATGATGGCATTGGCGCTGCGCTCTTCTCCCTTGCGCTCGCTCCAGTCCTTGAGCTTGATGAAGGCCATGCCGCTGTTCTGACCGCTACCGGCGAAGCTGAAGCCCGCCACCGTCAGCACGGAGTCCACGTTCTCCTTCTCGTTCTCGAGGAAGTAGTCGCGCATCTCCCCGAGCACCACCTCGGTCCGCTCCTTGGTCGCCCCCACCGGGAGCTGCACCATGGACATGATGACCCCCTGATCCTCTTCCGGCAGGAAGGAGGTGGGCATGCGCATGAAGAGCACCGCCAGCACCGCCAGCATGGCCAGATAGATGATGCCGTAGCGGGTGCCCTGCTTGATCACCTTGCGCACGCCGTTCTGGTAACGGTTGGCGTTGGTGTCGAAGAAGCGGTTGAACCAGCCGAAGAAGCCGCGCTGGGCGCCGAATTCACCGTGCTTCATGGGTTTGAGCAGGGTGGCGCACAGGGCCGGGGTCAGGATCAGGGCCACCAGCACCGAGAGCACCATGGCCGAGACGATGGTGAGGGAGAACTGGCGATAGATGGCACCGGTAGAGCCACCGAAGAAGGCCATGGGCACGAACACCGCCGACAGCACCAGGGCGATGCCCACCAGGGCGCCGGTGATCTGGGTCATGGACTTGCGGGTCGCCTCGAGGGGGGAGAGATCCTCCTCGCTCATCAGACGCTCCACGTTCTCCACCACCACGATGGCGTCATCCACCAAGAGGCCGATGGCGAGCACCAGACCGAACATGGTCAGGGTGTTGATGGAGAAGCCGAAGGCCGCCATCACCCCGAAGGTGCCGAGCAGGACCACGGGCACCGCGATGGTCGGAATCAGGGTTGCCCGGAAGTTCTGCAAGAACAGATACATGACGCAGAACACCAGGAAGATCGCCTCGATCAGGGTCTGCACCACCTCCTCGATGGAGATCTTCACGAACGGCGTGGTGTCGTAGGGATAGACGATCTCCATGTTGGCCGGGAAGTACTCGGAGAGTTCACCCAGCTTGGTCCGCACGTGCTCGGCGGTGTCCAGGGCGTTGGCACCGGTCGCCAGCTTGATGGCGACGGCGGCGGTGGCCTGGCCGTTGTAGAGCGCGGTCGCGTCGTAGTTTTCACCGGCAAGTTCGACCCGGGCCACGTCCTTGAGCTGGACCTTGGAGCCATCCTGGTTCACCCGCAGCAGGATGTTGTTGAACTCCTCCACGGTGGAGAGCCGGGTCTGGCCCATGATGGTGGCGGTAAATTGCTGATCGCTCACCGCAGGGGTCCCCCCCAGCTTGCCGAAGGCAACCTGGGCGTTCTGGGCCTTGATGGCGGCCTGAATGTCGGCCGGGGTCATCTGCACCCGGTTGAGCTTGTGGGGATCGAGCCAGACGCGCATGGAGTACTGGCTGCCGAACAAGGTGATGTCACCGACCCCGTCCAGACGGCTCAGGGGCTCCTTGATGTTGGCTACCACATAGTCCGCCAGGTCATCGTTGGTCATGGCGCCATCGGTGGAGATGAAGGCGGCCACCATCAGGAAGCTGCTGGAGGTCTTCTGGACCCGCACGCCCTGTTGCTGCACCTCTTGGGGCAGGAGCGACATGGCCTGTTGCAGCTTGTTTTGCACCTGCACCTGGGCGATGTCGGGATCCGTACCCGGCTTGAAGGTGAGGGTCACGCTGACGTTCCCTGACGAGTCCGATTGCGCCGACATGTAGAGCAGGTGATCCAGCCCGGTCATGTTCTGCTCGATGATCTGGGTCACCGAGTCTTCCACCGTCTTGGCGGAGGCCCCCGGGTAGCTGGCGGAGATGCCAACCGCCGGCGGGGCGATGGTCGGGTACTGGGCCACCGGCAGGCCGATGATGGCCATGGCCCCGGCCAGCATGATCACCAGGGCGATCACCCAGGCGAAAATGGGTCTATCTATGAAAAAACGTGCCATGAGGCGACTACTCCATCCTACTGCTTGGTTGCCGGGGTCTGTTGTGCGCTGTTGCCGGCACGTTCAGTGGGCGCCACCACGACCCCGGGTTTGACTTTCTGCAGACCGGCGACGATCACCTTCTCGCCAGCCTTGAGACCGGACTCCACCACCCAGCTGTCGCCGGACATGCGGCCGACCTGCACTTCACGCAGCTCCACCTTGTTGTCCGCCGTCACCACCATGACGGTGGCACCGCCCTTGGGGGTACGGGTCACGGCAGTCTGGGGCACCAGCAGGCCTTGCGGGCGCTCGCCCTCCTGCAAGGTGGCGCGCATGAACATGCCGGGCAGCAGCAGTTGATCCGGGTTGGGCACGATCACCCGCAGGGTCACCATGCCGGTCGCCTCGTCCACGGTCACGTCGGAGAACTGGAGGGCTCCTTTCTCGCCATACTGGCTGCCATCTTCCAGCTGGAAGCTGACACCGGCGCCGTCCTTCTCCCCCTGGGTCAGCTTGCCCTCGGCCACCAGGCGCTTGAGGCGCAGCAGGTCGGCGGTGGACTGGCGCACGTCCACGTACATGGGATCGAGCTGGGAGATGGAGGTGAGGCTGTCCGCCTGCTGGGCGGTCACCAGGGCACCCTCGGTCACCGCCGACTTGCCGATGCGGCCGCTGATGGGGGCCGTGATGCGGGTGTAAGCCAGGTTGATGTTGGCGGTCTGCAATGCGGCCTTGGCGGCCCCGATCTCGGCCAGCTGCTGTTTCCAGGCCGCGTCGGCGTCGTCATACTCCTGGCTGCTGATGGCTTTCACCTTCACCAGCTCGGCGTAGCGCTGGGCCTTGAGGCGGGCGCTGCGCTCGTTGGCCTCGGCCTTGGCGAGGTTGGCCTTGGCGGAAGCCACTTCGGCCTGATAGACGGCGGGATCAATCTGATAGAGCAGCTGACCGGCCTTGACGTCGCTCCCCTCGGTGAACAGGCGCTTGAGGATGATGCCGTTCACCTGGGGACGCACCTCGGCCACCCGCAGGGGGGCGGTGCGGCCGGTGAGCTCGGACAACAGTTGCAGGGGGGCCGTATGGAGGGTGACCACGTCCACGGCGGCGGGAGGCATCTCCCCCATGGCCTGCTGGGCCCCGTCCTTGTCACCACAGCCAGCCAGCAGGCCGCTTGCCAGCAAGGCAAGGCCAACCGAACGTGCGAGAATATGTTTATGCATCAAGTCTCTGAACCTCAGTTTCAATCAAAAAGAAGTGACAAAACCACAGGGTTTATAAGGCCCCTGTTGGTAAAACGGCGAAGATGAGGCAATATACATACATTCATGAATGTATGTAAGAAACTTTTTTCACTTTTAAACAGGACCGGAGTCAATGGCCAGACGCACCAAAGAAGAGGCGCAGCAAACCCGCTGCAACATCATGAGCACGGCCCTGGATCTCTTCTGCCAACAGGGGCTGGCACGCACCAGCCTGACCGATATCGCCAAGGCGACGGACCTCACCCGGGGCGCCATCTACTGGCACTTCAAGAATAAAGAAGAGCTGTTCGTCACCCTGTGGGAGGAGCTGTGTGCCCCCCTCTCCCACCAGCTCGATGCCTGCGTCGACGAGGCGGAGCCGGATCCCCTGGGCAAGCTGCGCAGCTTTCTCAAGGAGGTGATGCTCAAGATCAGCACCGAGCCCGCCCACCAGCAGATGTTCACCATCATGTTCAATCTGGAATCCATGGAGGGAGAGGCCGCCGTCATGCGCGAGCACATGCACCTGCAATCCATGAATTTCTTCCGGGATCTGGAGATCACCCTGGCCAATGCCGTGCGTCGCGGCCAACTGCCCGAGGGGCTGGATCTGCGCCGCGCCGCCACCCTGCTCCACTGCACTCTGGACGGCTACATCATCAACTGGCTGCACTTCCCGGATCGCATCGATCTGATTGAGGAGTCGGACTTTCTCCTCGATACCCTGTTCACCCTCATCGCGAGCCCCACCCTTCGCCGCCACCCCTGAGTCTGCAAGACGCGCCGCCCCCGCCAATGCTCAACAGCCGGGGGCAAACCTGCTAGAGTAACGCCCCCCACCACGATGAGCCCGACACCCTTGCCACACGCCCCCGCGCCGGCGCACGACGCCGCCCCTCGCCCCGCCCTCGTGGCAGGCGCCCATGCCCCCTTCCTGGCCCTGCTGGGCAGCGGCCGTCATCTGCTGGAGGCCGGTTGCGGGGCAGGAGAGGATCTGCGCCTCTTTCGCCAGCAAGGCCTCACCGTGACCGCCTTCGATGCGAGCCGGGCGCAGGCCGCCGCCGCCTCGCGCCTGTGCGGCCAGCCGGTGCGGGTCTGCCGCTTTGAGCAGATGCAAAGCGTCGTTCCCTATGACGGCATCTGGGCCAGCGGCGCCCTCCCCTGTCTGCCCGAACACGAGATAGCCCCGGCGCTCGGTCATCTGGCCACCCTGCTCAAGGCCGGGGGCCCCCTCTACGCCTCCTTCCCCCACGGGAAGGGCGAACCGCTGCCACGGTCGGGGGAATATCCCCTGCAGACCCGGCTCGACGAGGCGGGGCTGCGACGCCTGATCGCTCCCCTCCCCTTCACCCTGCACCATGGCTGGGTGGGGGAAGATGAAGTGAACGGCCCCTGGCTGCACGCCTTGCTGGTGCGGCGCTGATCCGCGCCCCCCCCGGGGACAGTGACACCTCACGGCATTCAGCCCGTTAACAATATTTAACCCTGAGTTAACCACCATAAAGCAGACAAGATGCGGTGTTTGTGTTAAAAAGCGGCATTAAAATCAAAATTAAATAACAAATCAGACACCAACACCTGGATTCCCCCATGAAACTCGTTCTCAATCTGGTTGCCGGTATCCTCGCCGGCCTGCTGCTCGGTCTCTATGCCCCCGAATGGGTCGCCCGCGTGCTGTTCACCGCCAAGACGGTGATAGGCCAGCTCATCACCTTCACCATCCCGCTCATCATCCTCTTCTTCATCATGAGCGGCATCGCCAGCCTGCCGAAGCACTCCGGCAAGCTGCTGGGCAAGACAGTGGGGCTCTCCTACTGCTCCACCATACTGGCGGGCCTGTTCGCCTTCACCGTGGCGAGCCACCTGATCCCGCACCTGACCACGGCCGCCGAGCCCACCGCCGAGGCTGCCACCAAGCTCGCTTCCTACATCAACCTCGAGATCCCGCCCCTGTTCGGGGTGATGTCGGCCCTGGCCGCCGCCTTCGTGTTCGGCATCGGCATCAGTGCCACCCAGGCCACCGACCTGCGCCGGGTCGCCGATCAGGGCCGTGACATCATCGACCGCCTGCTGGCACGCGTGATCATTCCCCTGCTCCCCTTCTACATCGCCGGCGTCTTCGTCGAGATGACGGTGGAAGGCACCGTCTTCGCCACCCTCAAGACCTTCGGAGTGGTGCTGGTGATGGCCATCGTCATGCACTGGATCTGGCTCTGCGTCCTGTTCGTCGGCACCGGCCTCGCTCAGGGGCGCTCCCCCGTCATGCTCATCAAGAACATGCTGCCCGCCTACTTCACCGCCCTTGGCACCATGTCCAGCGCCGCCACCATTCCGGTGGCCCTGCAAGCCAGCAAGCGCAACGGCGTGAGCGACGGCATCGCCAACTTCACCGTGCCCCTGTGCGCCACCATCCACCTGTGCGGCTCCACCATCACCCTGGTGACCTGCGCCACGGCGGTGATGTTCCTCTCCGAACACCTGGCCATTCCGGGCTACGGCACCATGGTGCCCTTCATCATGATGCTGGGCGTCATCATGATTGCCGCGCCGGGCGCACCGGGTGGCGGTGTCATGTCCGCGCTCGGCCTGCTCACTTCCATGCTCGGCTTCGGTGAGGCCTCCATCGCCCTGATGATCGCCCTCTACCTGGCCCAGGACAGCTTCGGCACCGCCTGCAACGTCACCGGTGACGGCGTCATCGCCCTGTGGGCCGACCGCTTCGCCCGGGGCGAGCCAGCACTCAGCACCGAGCAGGACGCAGCCTGATAGCGCAGGCAATAAAAAACGGGAGCCATCGGCTCCCGTTTTTCGTTGGCGCAAGAGGGCGTCTCAGCCCCGGCGACGGATCACCCCTTCCTGCATGGTGCTCGCCACCAATACCCCATCCCGGGTGAAGAACTGGCCGCGCACCAGACCCCGACCGCCGCTGGCGCTCGGGCTGTCCACCACGTAGAGCAGCCAGTCGTCCAGCCGGAACTCCCGGTGGAACCACATGGAGTGATCGATGGTGGCCACCTGCATGTCCGGCTCCCAGTAGGAGACCCCGTGGGGCTGCAGAGCGGCGAACAGGAAGTGGAAGTCGGAAGCATAGGCCAGCAGGTAGTTGTGGACCCGCTGATCGTCCGGCACCGGGCCATTGGCCTTGAACCAGGTGTAGCGAAGGGGCTCGTGAACATCCGGGCGAATGGGGTCCACCAGGGTCACCGGGCGAATTTCGATGGGCTTCTCACACAGGATCTTGTCCCGCAGGGCCGCCGGGATCATCTGCTCGTAGGGACGCACCAGCTCCAGCTCGCTCTTGAGCTGCTCGGGGGGCGTGATGCCGGCCGGCATCTTCGCCTGATGCTCGAAGCCCTCGGCCTCCACCTGGAAGGAGGCGTTGAGGTAGAAGATGGGCTTGCCATTCTGGATGGCCTTGACCCGGCGGGTGGAGACGGTCTGGCCGTCGCGGATGTTCTCCACGTCGTAGACGATGGGCTTGTTGGCATCCCCGGGGCGCAGAAAGTAGGAGTGGAAACTGTGGACCTGGCGGTCGCTTGCCACCGTCTGCTTGGCGGCTGACAAGGCCTGCCCCATCACCTGTCCGCCAAACACGGATCGCAACCCGAGATCCTGGCTCTGGCCCCGAAACAGGCCCTCCTCGATCTTTTCGAGCGCCAGCAACGCCAGCAGCTCATCCAGTACCTTGCTCATTGGTTTCTCCTGTCTTTGTGCGCGAAAGGCTAACAAGCCCGTCCCGACAGGGCAACCATCCTGATGCACATCCCCGTCTGCAACCACCTCCCCTTCAAAAAAGGGAAGTCTATGACGCTTTCCAGCCCGTACAGAGGGCACTCTGGCCCCCTCCCCTGGCAAGGGGAGGGCTGGGGTGGGGTCAGACGCGATCAAGCCATGCCCGAATAGAGACAACCACCCCGGATAGATTTTCCATCACCTCCCTGTTGCTAAATCTCAGTACCGTCAGCGACAGGGCCGCCATGTAGGCATCCCGTCGCTTGTCATGACGCAAACCCCGCATGTCGAAATGGCTGTCGCCATCAACCTCAATGACCAACAACCGCCCGGGGCAGTAAAAATCCGCAATGTATGGGCCTATACCTTGCTGACGGCGAAACTTGACTCCGAGTTGCCCAGCCCGAAGCGCCTGCCACAATCGCCGTTCAGGCTCTGTTGGATTGTTTCGCTGTTCACGCCGTTTATCCAGCGTGGCCTCGCGGTTGAAAACACGCACTGGCTTCTCGTTCATGACAGTATTCCTCCGACTATGACCCCTGTCAGCATAACAACTACTCACCCCCTCCCAGCCTCCCCCTTCAAAAGGGGGAGGAGCTTGTCTGGCCCTTTCTCTCCCCTGTGCGATTCAGTCTCAAGGAGCCCGGCAGGAGCAGAAAACAAAAAAGCCCGCACCTTGGGGTGCGGGCTTGTGGCGTGTCGGGGGCGAGCGGCCCGTGGCGGCGGCTTACTTGCTGCCGGTGCCGGAATTGCGGGTGGAGGATGTCGGCTTGCGACGGGCGGTGGTGGCACGGGCGCGCGGCTCCTTGCCCTGCATCTCCTTGTGGCGCTTCACGGCGCGACGGATCTGGGCGGCCTGCTTGTGGCGGGTGCTCTTGCCATCCTGCTGCAGATCGACCTTGGATTCGGTCTCGTTGGGCAGGTTGACCAGGCCGCGCAGGTAGTTCACCTCGGGCAACTTCAGCTCCTGCCAGCCGCCGCGGGGGATGCCGCGATCCAGCTTGACGTCGCCGTAGCGGATACGCATCAGGCGGCTCACCTGCACTTCCTGGGATTCCCACAGGCGGCGCACTTCCCGGTTGCGGCCCTCGGTCAGGGTGACGTTGAACCACTGGTTCAGCCCTTCACCGCCGGCCGGCTTGATCTTGTTGAACTTGGCCATGCCGTCTTCCAGCTGCACGCCCTTGCGCAGGCGCTGCAGCATGGCTTCGGTGATCTCGCCAAAGACCCGCACCGCGTATTCCCGCTCCACTTCGTGGCTCGGGTGCATCAGGCGGTTCGCCAGCTCACCGTCGGTGGTGAACAGCAAGAGACCTGAGGTGTTGACGTCGAGACGACCCACCGCAATCCAGCGGGCACCATCCATCTTGGGCAGACGATCAAACACGGTGGGACGTCCTTCCGGATCGTGGCGGGTGCACATCTCCCCTTCGGGCTTGTGGTAGGCCAGCACGCGGCAGATCACTTCCTCTGCGGCGCGGGTCTTGACCTGGTGGCCATCCACCCGGATCACGGCGTTCACTTCGACGCGATCCCCCAGCGTGGCGACCTTGCCATCCACGCTGACCCGACCTGCGGTGATCAGGGCCTCCATCTCACGACGGGAGCCTTGACCCGCGCGGGCCAATACTTTTTGCAGTTTTTCACTCATCGGGTTTACCTGATTGTTGATCGCTGCCCGCCGACATCGCGGACAACCTTGGCTCTTGTGGGACGGCCCCGTTGGCCTCCCCACCATGTTCATGCTCAGCACGGCCTGCCAGAGGCTGACCGTCACCGCCCTCGCCCGGCATGAGCGACAAGGGGGCCTGCAGCTCGGGATCCAGCTCGGGGAGCTGCTCCAGACTCTGCAGGTTGAAATAGTCCAGAAATTCACGGGTGGTGGCGAGCAGCTCGGGGCGACCCGCCACCTCCTTGTGGCCGATGCTGCGCACCCAGCCACGCTCCTTGAGGGTGTTGACGATCTGGCTCGACACCGCCACCCCGCGGATGGCTTCTATCTCCGCCCGGGTGATGGGCTGACGATAGGCAATCAGCGTCAGCGTCTCCATCACGGCGCGGGAATAACGGGGAGCCCGCTCGCTCCACAGGCGCGACAGCTCCTCGGCATACTCCTGGCGGGCCTGGAAACGCCAGCCGGAGGCCACCTCTTTGAGCTCGACCCCCCGCTCGCTGTAATCCTGTCTGAGCTCTGCCAGCAGCAGCTGGACATAGCGGCCGGTGACCGGGTAGTCCGAGAGCACGCTGCCCTTGATTTCGCTCACCGTGAGGGGACGCCCCGCCACGAAGATCGCCGCCTCGATCAGGGTCTTCAATCGTTCAGCAGGCAGCGCCACGGTGGACCTCCCGGGTCCACGCCCCTGGCGCCGCCCCTCGCTCAGTGTAGATGCTCATGCTCCTCCCCCTTCCCCTGACTCGCCAGGGCAAAATGGATGGGGCCCAGAGGCTCTGCCTGCAAGATCCAGATCAATTGTTCCTTGCACAGCTCCAGCAGGGCCAGGAAGGTCACCAGCACCCCCATGCGCCCCTCCTCGGCTCGCAGCACCTGCTCCAGGCGCAGGGTCTGGCCCAGGGAGAGCATGGCGAGGATCTCCGCCATCCGTACCCGGGTCGGGATCTGCTCGCGGCGGATCTGGTGATGTTCAAAATGAGTCGCGCGTTTTACCACACTTTGCATGTAAAGGGCGAGTTCAACCAGAGAAACATCGGGCGCCAATGGCTTCAAGGCACCAAAATCCGGCGCCATGGCGGCGGCGACGAAGATCTCCCGCTCCACCCTCGGCAGGGCATTGACCCGCTCCGCCCCCAGCTTGTAGCGCTCGTACTCCTGCAGGCGACGAATGAGGGTGACGCGAGGGTCTTCTCCCTCCTCCTCGTCTTCCAGCTCCGGGGCCTTGGGTAGCAGCAGGCGGGACTTTATCTCCGCGAGCCAGGCCGCCATCAGCAGGTATTCCGCCGCCAGCTCGAGGTTGAGACCCTGCATCAGATCCACGTACTCCATGTACTGGGCGGTGATCTGCAGGATGGGCAGGTTGAGGATGTCGAGCTGCTGGCGCCGGATGAGGTAGAGCAAGAGATCCAGCGGCCCCTCGAAGGTGTCGAGAAACACCTCCAGCGCATCGGGGGGGATGAACAAGTCCTGGGGCAGCTCATGGTAGGGCTGCCCCAGCACGGTGGCGATAGGCGGGGGAAGGGAAGCCTCCCCCGTCGTGCCCGCGGGGGTTGTCAGCGCGGGCACGGGGTCGGCAAGATCACTCAAACGGCGTCGGATCCCCGGCACCGCGGCGACGCAGCACAGGCTCGTCGTCGGAGAAGTCCACCACAGTGGTGGGCTGCTCGCCCAGATACCCGCCGTTGACCACCAGATCCAGCTGCTTGCCGAGCTTGTCGGCGATCTCCTCGGGGTCGAACTCCGCCATCTCGGAGCCCGGCAGGATCAGGGTGGTGGAGAGCAGCGGCTCACCGAGGGCCTCGAGCAAGGCCAGCGCGATGTTGTTGGCCGGGACCCGGATGCCGATGGTCTTCTTCTTCTCGTTCATGAGGCGACGCGGCACCTCCTTGGTGGCCTTGAAGATGAAGGTGTAGGGTCCGGGGGTGTTGTTCTTGACCAGCCGGAAGGCGGTGTTGTCCACCTTGGCATAGGTGGAGATCTCCGAGAGATCACGGCACACCAGGGTGAAGTCGTGGTTCGGCTCGATGCGACGGATGCGGCAGATGCGCTCCAAAGCATCCTTGTTGCCCATCTGGCAGCCCAGGGCGTAGCCGGAGTCGGTGGGATAGACGATGACGCCGCCGTTTTGCAGGATCTGCACCGCCTGGCTGATGAGGCGAACCTGGGGATTGTCGGGATGTACGTAAAAATGCTGACTCATATGCTCTTCTCGCGATAGGGGGCACGCTCGTTGCCCGCTTCATGGTCAAGGGCCCCTTGGCCCATGACACTACCTTAACCTGTTTGACGCAGACTCGCCTGCATCAAAGATGCCGGCCCGTGGGGTCAGCGGCTGGCCAGCAGGCCCGCATGCTCCTCGGGGGTGAGCCCGAAATGACCGGGGTGACCGAGCCACAGCGGCATCCCCTCCTTGGGGAGCCAGAGGTGGCGGCCAAGCTCGGTCCAGTTGGAGGGGAAGTGAAAATCGGACCCCACCGAAATATAGAGATCGTGCTCCCTGGCCCACTGGCCGAGATTCGCCCGCTCCTGGGGGCTCTGCTGGGGCAGGGAGACCTCCATGGCATCCCCCCCGACGGACTTGAAGGCCACCAGCAACCGCTTGATCCACTTGGCGGTGAGATTGTAGCGGCTCGGGTGGGCCAACACCGCCAGCCCGCCTGCGGCGTGGATGGCCTCGATGGCCTCCCCCATCCCAGGCCACTCCGCGGGCACATAGCCCTTGTTGCCCCGGCTCAGGTACTTCTTGAACACCTTCTGCATATTGTCGGCCACCCCGCGCGCCACCAGCACCCGGGCAAAGTGGGCCCGGGTCACGGCAGCGTCACCGGCAAGCTGCTTGGCCTCTTCATAGGTGCCCGGGATGAGGCACTTCTCCAGACGACGCCCGATTTCCTCGGCGCGCGCCTCCCGGCGAGCCCGCTGCCCTGCCAGAAAGGCGAGCAACTGGGGATTTTTCTCGTCCACCCCGAGGGCCACGATGTGGATCTCGTGATGCTCCCACCCGGTGGAGATCTCCACCCCGCTCACCAGGCGCAGTGGCAACTGGTCGGCCGAGATGGTCTGGCGCACCTCCTCAAGCCCGTCGAGGGTATCGTGGTCAGTGACCGCTAACACCTCCACCCCTTTTTCGGCGGCGCGGCGCACCAGGTCGGCGGGGCTCAGCACCCCGTCCGAGGCGGTGGTGTGGCAATGCAGATCGAATCTCATCGGCGTGTTTCGCTCTTGTTTGGGACCTGCCTGGAAAAGGCCGGCAAAAAAGCGACTTGACTTGGCCGCGGCTTTATCGTTTTCTGTAGGCACTTCATTGCAAACATCTTTTTACAGGACTCAATCTCATGCAAGCGACTTCCATCCTGACCATCTGGTGGTGGCACACTCCCTGACATGCGGGCGTGTGGTCGTTGCTGTACCTGTAATCTGACAGCAAGTTAAGAACCCAAAGAAAAAGCCCGCTGACCCCAGCGGGCTTTTTTATTATCCGGCAAATGGACCTGTGATGAAACCGACAATTCAGAGAAGCACACTGACATGGCGATGGCGAACTCGCTGACGTGACCCGAACCCGACCCATTTTCAAGAGAGACAGCGCCATGACCATCGGTGACACACAACACATGCAAGGGAAGGCATTATGACAGGCAACAAGACCCGTTTGCCCCTGGGCGAATTCGATACCATCCGGCTCAATGCCCCCTATGTGACAGACCCCCTGGCACTCTATACCCGACTCTGCCAGGACAGACCCAACAACCTGCTGCTCGAATCGGTGGAGATCGACTCCAAGGCCGGTACCCAGAGCCTGCTGCTGGTGGATGCCTGCCTGCGCATCGAGTGCCGCGGCCGCGCCGTGCAGGTGCGCCCCCTCGGCGACAACGGCGCCGCCCTGCTGCGCCTGCTGGAGCAGCGCCTGCCCGCCGTCATCACCCAGACCCAGGTGGCGGACGAGCTGCACCTCGACTTCCCGGCGTCCGATCGGGAGCTTGACGAAGACAGCCGCCTCAAGGGCAGCAGCGTGCTGGACGTGCTGCGCACCCTGCAGCGGGAGCTGCAATGCCAGCAGGGCAAAGAGGCCCTCTTCATGGCGGGCAGCTTCGCCTACGACCTCATCGCCTCCTTTGAAGACTTGCCCGAGGTGCCAGAGGGGAGCAACGACTGCCCTGACTACTGCTTCTATGTGGCCGAGACCCTGATCACCATCGACCACATCAAGCAGAGTACCCAGTTGCTGGCCTGCCTGTTCGGCGGCGAAGAGGATGAGCAGCTGGACGCGCGCTACGCCCGCCTGACCGCTCGCCTCGAGTCCTTCAAGCAGGCCTGTCAGCAGCCGCTGCCTGCGCCGCAGGGCTCGGCGCCGCTGACCGGCGTCCTGGCCGTCGACAAGGGGGACAAGCAGTTCTGCGCCGAGGTCGAGAAGCTCAAGGGCTTCATCCGCCGTGGTGACATCTTCCAGGTGGTGCCGTCCCGCAGCTTCTCCCTCCCCTGCCCGGATCCCGTCGCCGCCTATCGCCGCCTCAAGCAGACCAACCCCAGCCCCTACATGTTCTACGTGCAGGACGAGGGCTTCACCCTGTTTGGCGCCTCCCCCGAGAGCGCGGTCAAGTTCTGCGCCAACAGCCGCCAGGTGGAGATGTACCCCATCGCCGGCACCCGCCGCCGTGGCCTCAACCCGGACGGCAGCATCAACCTGGATCTGGACGGCCGCATCGAGCTGGAGCTGCGCCAGGACGAGAAAGAGGTGGCCGAGCACCTGATGCTGGTGGATCTGGGTCGCAACGACATCGCCCGCATCTCCGCCCCCGGTACCCGCTACGTCAAGGATCTGCTGAAAGTGGATCGCTACAGCCACGTCATGCACCTGGTCTCCCGGGTGGTGGGCACCCTTCGCGCCGACCTTGACGCCCTGCACGCCTACCAGGCCTGCATGAACATGGGCACCCTGACCGGTGCCCCCAAGCTGCGCGCCAGCGAGCTTATCCGCATGGTGGAAGGCAAGCGTCGCGGCAGCTACGGCGGCGCCGTGGGTTACCTGAACGGCGCGGGGGAGATGGACACCTGCATCGTCATCCGCTCCGCCTTCGTGAAAGAGGGGGTAGCCCATGTCCAGGCCGGCGCCGGGGTGGTCTATGACTCCAAACCCCAGGCCGAGGCGGACGAGACCCGTGCCAAGGCGGCGGCCGTGCTGGCCGCCATCGCTGCCAGCCATGGCACCTCCCTGCAGGCCCTCAGCGCCCAGCAGGAACAACACAAGGACGTGAGCCATGACTAACATCTTCCTGCTCGACAACTTCGACTCGTTTACCTACAACCTCGTCGACCAGTTCCGCACCCTGGGCTACCCGGTGCGCATCTACCGCAACAGCCTGCAGGCGAGCCGCATCATGAGTGAGATCGACGCCTGCGAAGGGGACGCCGTCCTGGTGCTCTCCCCGGGGCCGGGCGCGCCCCATGAGGCGGGCTGCCTCATCGACCTCATCAAGCTGGCCCGGGGCCGGGTGCCCATCCTCGGCATCTGCCTCGGTCATCAGGCCCTGTGCGAAGCCTACGGCGGCACCGTCGGGGCGGCGGGGGAAATCGTCCACGGCAAGCGCTCCCTCATCGAGCACAACGGCCATGGCGCCTTCGCGGGGCTGCCGAGCCCCTTGCCGGTGGCCCGCTACCACTCCCTGGTGGCCACCTATGTGCCACAAGAGTTGCAGGTGATTGCCCACTATCAGGGCATGCCCATGGCCATCGAGCAGCGTGACGAGCGGGTGCTGGGCTTCCAGTTCCACCCGGAATCCATCATGACCAGCGAAGGGGCCCGCCTGCTCACCCAGGCCCTCGCCCATGTCACCCGTCCAGAAAGCCACGTGCGGTAAGGAAGAGACCATGCATCAACATCTCAACACCCTCTATCAGGGTCAGTCTCTCACCCGCGACGCCGCCCGCGACGCCTTCGGCCAGGTGGTTCGTGGTGAAGTGGATCCCATCGTGCTCGCGAGCCTTTTGACCGCTCTCAAGATCAAGGGGGAGACCCCGGAGGAGATCGCCGGCGCCGCCGAGGCGCTGTTGGCCGAAACCCGCGACTTCCCGCGCCCGGACTATGCCTTCTGCGACATCGTCGGCACCGGAGGGGACGGCCTCAACACCATCAACGTCTCCACCACCTCGGCCCTGGTGGCCGCCGCCTGCGGCCTGAAAGTGGCCAAGCACGGCAACCGCTCGGTCTCGAGCAAGTCGGGGTCGAGCGATCTGCTCGATAAAATGGGCATCAAGCTCGACATGAGCCCGACCCAGGCCCGCCGCTGCCTGGACGAGCTCGGGGTCTGCTTCCTGTTCGCCCCCCAGTACCACGCCGGGGTGCGCCATGCCATGCCGGTGCGCCAGGCCCTCAAGACCCGCACCCTGTTCAACGTGCTGGGGCCGCTCATCAACCCCGCTCGTCCCAGCTTCCAGCTGATGGGGGTCTATGCCCCCGAGCTGGTGCGCCCCATCGCCGAAACCCTGCTGGCACTCGGCCTGAAAACCGGTATGGTGGTGCACGGCGCCGGTCTCGACGAGATTGCCATCCACGGCCCGACCCAGGTGGCGGAAATCCGTGACGGCGAAATTCGCGAGTACTTGCTCACCCCGGCGGACTTTGGCCTCGACACCTACCCGGTCAGCGCCATCCAGGGCGGTGAGCCCGAGGAGAACCGCGCCATCACCGCCGCCATCCTGGAAGGACGCGGCAGCCCGGCCCACAACGCCGCCATCGCCGCCAACGTGGCGCCGCTCCTGGTCATGGCGGGCGAGGCCCCGGACTTTAGGCAGGCCGCCGCCCGGGTGCTGGCGGTGCTGGCAAGCGGCCAGGCCGCCCTCCTCGCCCGGGATCTCGCCACCCTGAGCCATCAGGAGGCATGATGTCAGCCACCACCACAGCGTGCCCCAGGGGCACTCACCCAGAACGCCC
This sequence comes from Aeromonas sp. QDB56, assembly GCF_027705505.1. NCBI lineage: Bacteria > Pseudomonadati > Pseudomonadota > Gammaproteobacteria > Aeromonadales > Aeromonadaceae > Aeromonas > Aeromonas sp. QDB56. Next base: position 3,807 of record NZ_JAPDBZ010000042.1, on the reverse strand, counting down.
GACGGGCAACAGCCAGCTTCGCAAGGATAACGAGATGTCAGATGTCATTGCTCCCCACGCCTTTCTGAACATGGCCTCCATCAGCCAGACCATTCTCGGCAAGATCGTGGCGGCCAAGCAGGAGTGGGTCGCCGCCCGCAAGGAGAGCCAGCCCCTGGCGAGCTTCCAGGACGCGCTGACCCCGAGCGATCGGGACTTCGAGGGGGATCTGCGCCAAGGCTCCACCCGCTTCATTCTGGAGTGCAAGAAGGCCTCCCCCTCCAAGGGCTTGATCCGCAACGACTTCAGCCCGGAGGCCATCGCCGACATCTATGGCCACTACGCCACCGCCATCTCGGTGCTGACGGACGAGAAGTTCTTCCAGGGGGATTTCGCCTTCCTGCCCCGGGTACGGGGCCGCGTCCAGCAGCCGGTGCTCTGCAAGGACTTCATGATTGACCCCTATCAGGTCTATCTGGCCCGCCACTATCAGGCGGACGCCATCCTCCTGATGCTCTCCGTGCTCACCGACGAGGGGTATCGCGCCCTGTTCAAAGTGGCGAAAGAATTGGGCCTCGGAGTGCTCACCGAGGTGAGCAACGAGGAGGAGCTGACCCGCGCCATCGACCTCGGCGCCCCGGTGATTGGCATCAACAACCGGGATCTGCGGGATTTGAGCGTCGATCTCGCCCGCACCCGGCAGCTGGCGGCCAGGATCCCGGGGGATCGGGTGGTGATCAGCGAATCCGGCATCAACCACCGCGCCCAGGTGGCGGCCCTGCGCCACCACGCCAAGGGCTTCCTGGTGGGCTCTTCCCTCATGGCGGAGCCGGATCTGGAGGCCGCGGTGCGCAAGCTCGTGCTCGGCCAGAACAAGGTGTGCGGCCTGACTCGTCCCGAGCACGCCGCCGCCGCCCATCAGGCGGGCGCCGTGTTCGGCGGCCTTATCTTTGTGGCGAAAAGCCCGCGCTACGTGGACATTCCCGCCGCCCGCGCCGTGATGGCGGGTGCGCCGCTCTCTTACGTCGGGGTGTTTCGCAATGCCCAGCCCGCCACCATCGCCAAGACGGTGGATGCGCTGGGGCTCGCCGCCGTGCAACTGCACGGGGATGAAGATGCCGCCTATGTCGAGGCACTGCGCGCGCTGCTGCCGGCAGGCTGCCAGATCTGGAAAGCGGTTGGAGTCACAAGTGGCGAGCCCCTGCCCGCCCTCGACTACCAGGTGGATCGCCTGCTGCTGGATACGAAAGTGGGCAGCCAGAGTGGCGGCACCGGCCAGGCGTTCGACTGGGCCCTGCTGGCCAATCTCGATAAAGCCAGGCTGATGCTGGCGGGGGGGCTCAACCCCGACAACGCCCTGCAGGCCGCCCAGGTGGGCTGTGTGGGCCTCGATTTCAACTCCGGGGTGGAGAGTGCCCCGGGCCAGAAGGATGCGCACAAGATGGCGGCGGCCTTTGCCGCTCTGCGAACCCTCTAGTGACATGTACCAAATTAATGAACTGCGTTTGCCTATAAGCACAAGGAATAATGTATGACCCTGCTCAATCCGTTTTTCGGTGAATTTGGTGGTATGTATGTACCCCAGATCCTCATCCCCGCCCTGCTCCAGCTGGAGAAGGCCTTCGTCGATGCCAAGGATGACCCGGCCTTCGTTGCCGAGTTTGGGGAACTCTTGACCGAGTATGCCGGGCGCCCGACGCCCTTGACTCTCACCCGCAATCTGACCAAGGGAACCAAGACCCGGCTTTACCTCAAGCGTGAAGATCTGCTGCACGGCGGCGCCCACAAGACCAACCAGGTGCTGGGCCAGGCCCTGCTCGCCAAGCGCATGGGCAAGAGCGAGATCATCGCCGAGACCGGCGCCGGCCAGCACGGCGTCGCCACTGCCCTGGCCTGCGCCCTGCTCGGCCTCAAGTGCCGGGTCTATATGGGGGCCAAGGATTGCGAGCGCCAGAAGCCGAACGTGTTTCGCATGAAGTTGATGGGGGCCACAGTGATACCTGTGCACTCCGGCTCATCCACCCTGAAGGATGCCTGCAACGAGGCGCTGCGTGACTGGGCTGCCAACTACGACAGCGCCCACTACCTGCTCGGCACCGCCGCCGGCCCCCACCCCTTCCCCACAATCGTGCGGGAGTTCCAGAAGATGATCGGGGAAGAGGCCAAGGCCCAGTGCTTCGAGAAGGAGGAGCGCCTGCCCGACGCCGTGATCGCCTGCGTCGGCGGCGGCTCCAATGCCATCGGCATGTTTGCCGACTTCATCGATGAGCCGTCGGTGCGCCTTATCGGGGTCGAGCCCGGTGGTCACGGCATCGAGAGCGGCGAGCACGGTGCACCGCTCGGTCACGGCAGCAAGGGGGTCTTCTTTGGCATGCACTCCTACCTGATGCAGGACAAGCAGGGGCAGATTCAGGAGTCCTACTCCGTCTCGGCGGGGCTGGACTTCCCCTCCGTCGGCCCCCAGCACGCCCACCTGGCCTCCATCGGCCGCGCCGAGTATGTCTCCGTCACCGACAAGGAGGCGCTGGACGCCTTCCAGGAGCTGGCCAAATCAGAAGGGATCATACCGGCGCTGGAGTCCTCCCATGCCCTGGCCCACGCCCTCAAGATGGCACGCAGTGAACCGGAAAAAGAGCAGGTGCTCATCGTCAACCTCTCCGGCCGTGGCGACAAAGACATCTTCACCGTTGCCGACATTTTCGAGAAAGAAGGAACCTTGTCATGAACCGTTACGCACAACTCTTCTCCCGTCTGGACAAGGCCAATCAGGGCGCCTTCGTGCCCTTCGTGATGCTGGGTGATCCCACCCCCGAATTGTCCCTGGCCATCGTCGATGCCCTGGTCGAAGGGGGCGCCGACGCCCTGGAGCTCGGCATTCCCTTCTCCGATCCGGTGGCGGACGGCCCCACCATACAGGGTGCCGCCCTGCGTGCCTTTGCCAGCCACACCACCCCGGACGACTGCTTCGGCCTGCTCACCCGCATCCGTGCCAAGTACCCGCAGCTCCCCATTGGCCTGCTGGTCTACGCCAACCTCGTCTATGTGCGACACATCGACGGCTTCTACGAGAAGTGCCAGCAGGCGGGCGTGGATTCGGTGCTGGTCGCCGACGTGCCGGTGCAGATGTGCGCCCCCTACAAGGCGGCGGCCGACAAGTTCGGTATCGACAGCATCTTTATCGCCCCGCCCAACGGCGACGCCGAGACCCTGAAACAGGTGGCGGAACTTGGCAGCGGTTACACCTATCTGGTGAGCCGCGCCGGTGTGACCGGTGCCGAGACCAAGGCCGGCATGCCGGTGGATGGCCTCATCAACACCCTGCGCGAGTTCAAGGCCCCCCCCGCCCTGCTCGGCTTTGGCATCAGTGAACCGGCTCAGGTGCGTGAAGCCATTGCCGCCGGTGCCGCCGGTGCCATCTCCGGCTCCGCCGTGGTGAAGATCATCGAGACCCACCACAAGAACCCGGAGCATATGCTCACCCGTCTGAAAGAGTTTGCGGAAGGGATGAAGGCCGCGACCAATCGATAAGGGGCGCACTGGCCAAATGCCCTTGGCCGTGAATGATACGGCTGCGTATCCGCCTCAGCCATAATGATATCAGCGTACCAAAGGGAGCCTAACCGGCTCCCTTTCTATTTCGTATTTGTTGTGATCATCAACATCGTTGTACCGTTTCTTGGGAAGGCAATAGGAGAAGAACCTCAGAGATCCCCTCATTTTTAGAGACTCAAATAATTCCAAGTGTGCGGGTATATAACCGACATTCCGCACCTGATTTAGGAATAAATTTGCCGATAGCGCTCACCCAATACCTCCAAAATGATCTGC
>NZ_JAPDBZ010000041.1:0-30498 GCF_027705505.1 Aeromonas sp. QDB56 | reverse complement strand
GTCATGACGGGCCAGCCTTATCCTGACGTATTCAACCTGACCTCGGCTTAGTCAAGCCGGGGCCGGTGAACGGTTACGCCTGAAGTACGCCACGGATGCCAGCGTTTTCGCCACCGACAAGACACGGGTCAACTTCTGGGAAACCCTCTACTGGGGTGGTTTCAACGAGGCGATGAAGTGGGCGCACAAGGGCTATGACGTGGTGCTCTCCAACCCGGATTACCTCTACTTCGACTTCCCGAACGAGGTACACCCGGCTGAGCGCGGCTACTACTGGGCAACCCGCTTCAACGACACCCGCAAGGTGTTCGCCTTCGCCCCGGAAAACCTGCCGCAGAACGCCGAGACCTCGGTTGACCGCGACGGCAACGCCTTCGTGGCCAAGGGTGACCAGGATCCGGTCAAGTTCAAGGGGATCTCCGGTCAGCAGTGGAGTGAAACCGTGCGCACCGATGCCCAGTACGAGTACATGGTCTATCCGCGTATCTTCTCCGTGGCCGAGCGCGCCTGGCACAAGGGCGGCTTCGAGCTCGATTACGTGAAGGGTCGCGAGTTCTCCGGCACCACCAAGCACGTGAACAAGGCCACCCTGAACAAGGAGTGGAACCAGTTTGCCAACGTGTTGGGTCAGCGTGTGCTGCCCAAACTGGACCAGGCCGGGGTGGAATACCGCCTCTCCGTACCGGGCGCCAAGGTGGTGAACGGTGTGCTGGAAGCGAATGTGGATCTGCCGGGTCTGCCCATCCAGTACAGCCTGGATGGCAAGAGCTGGAGCGCCTACGACGCTGCCGCCAAGCCGACCGTGGATGGCAAGGTCTACCTGCGTACCACCAGCTTCGATGGCAAGCGCACCAGCCGCGTCACCGAGCTGAACTGATAGCTAGCCTTCAATCCATAACGCAAGGTGGGTCGCAAGACCCGCCTTTCCCAAGGTCGATGGCCATCGGGTTTGGGAAAGGTTGACTCTGCGTGTGAACCTTTGTTGTGTGTGTTTTGTCTGTTTTTCATCACTTGAGACCCCGCCCCGTGCGGCAATGCTGTTCACTTAAGAGAATTTGAGTTCCAGTCCACGTAGTATCAGGGCTAAAAAATGAGGGAGGCATGATGCCTCCCTCTTTCTATTGCAAGCCACGCTGGATAAAGGCTGAAGGAACATCGACTGGAAACAGCCTTGCTCCCCCAACTCAAGTCGCATTTATGAATAATTAGTCAAAAATGTGCTTATCTGAACAGCATTGCGCCCCGTGCGGGGCTTTTTTTGACCAGGATCTCTGCAATTTCTCCCGTTTCGCCGTTTTTGGTGCGCCAATGACCCGAATTGGCCAAATTCAGGTTGAGGCAGGGCGCGTAATGAGGGATCATACCCGGCTTGACGGCGGGGGTATGAGGGTGCCAGCCGGCACAACGTCCGCCAGTGACGCATTTTTGAGGTGAGCCATGAGTCAGGCGAACAGCCCAACTAACTTTATTCGTCAGATCATTGATGAAGATCTGGCCAGCGGTAAGCACAGCAGCGTGCATACCCGTTTCCCGCCGGAGCCGAACGGTTATCTCCATATCGGCCACGCCAAATCCATCTGCCTGAACTTCGGCATCGCCCGCGACTATCAGGGTCAGTGCAACCTGCGTTTCGATGACACCAACCCGGCGAAGGAAGACATCGAGTTCGTGGAGTCCATCAAGCAGGACGTCCAGTGGCTGGGCTTCCAGTGGAGCGGCGAGATCTGCTACTCCTCCGACTATTTCCACAAGCTGCACGGCTATGCCATCGAGCTCATCGAGAAGGGACTGGCCTATGTGGACGAGCTCTCCCCGGAGCAGATGCGCGAATACCGCGGCACCCTGACCGCCCCTGGCAAGAACAGCCCGTTCCGCGATCGCAGCGTGGAAGAGAACCTTGCCCTGTTCGCCAAGATGAAAAACGGTGAGATGGCCGAAGGCTCCGCCTGCCTGCGCGCCAAGATCGACATGGCATCCCCCTTCATGGTGATGCGCGATCCCGTCATCTATCGCATCAAGTTTGCCCACCACCACCAGACCGGTGACGAGTGGTGCATCTACCCGATGTATGACTTCACCCACTGCATCTCGGACGCCCTGGAGGGGATCACCCACTCCCTGTGTACCCTGGAGTTCCAGGACAACCGTCGCCTGTATGACTGGGTGCTGGACAACATCAGCATCGACTGTCACCCCCGTCAGTACGAGTTCTCCCGTCTGAACCTCGAATACACCGTCATGTCCAAGCGCAAGCTGAACCTGCTGGTGACCGAGGGGCACGTGAACGGCTGGGATGATCCGCGCATGCTGACCGTCTCCGGTCTGCGCCGCCGTGGTTACACCCCGGCCTCCATCCGCGAGTTCTGCAAGCGCATCGGTGTGACCAAGCAGGACAACATCGTCGAGATGAGCATGCTGGAAGCCTGCATCCGCGACGATCTCAACGAGAACGCCCCGCGCGCCATGGCCGTGCTGCACCCGGTGAAGGTGGTGATCGAGAACCTGGCGGCGGACGAGGTGCTGACGGCGCCTGCGCACCCGAACAAGCCGGAGATGGGGACCCGTGAGCTGCATTTCTCCCGCGAAATCTTCATCGACGAGGCGGACTTCAAAGAGGAAGCCAACAAGCAGTTCAAGCGGCTGGTACTGGGCAAGGAAGTGCGCCTGCGCAACGCCTACGTCATCAAGGCCGAACGGGTCGAGAAGGATGCCGACGGCAAGGTCACCTGCATCTACTGCTCTTACGACCCCGAGACCCTGGGCAAGGATCCGGCGGACGGCCGCAAGGTGAAAGGGGTGATCCACTGGGTCAGCGCCACTCACTCCCTGCCGGCCGAAGTGCGTCTCTACGACCGTCTGTTCAAGGTGCCGAACCCGGGCGCCGAGGATGACTTCGAAGCGGCCCTGAATCCGGAATCCCTGGTGATCATTGAAGGGGCCCGGGTGGAGGCTTCCCTGAAGGATGCCAAGCCGGAGTTTGCCTACCAGTTCGAGCGTGAAGGTTACTTCTGCGCCGACAACAAGCTCTCCAGCGCCGAGCGCCTGGTGTTCAACCGCACCGTGGCCCTGCGTGACGTCTGGGGCAAGGTCGAGGCCTGATGAAGAGGGCAGGGGAGACCCTGCCGCTTCTGGTCCGGATTGCGGACACAAAAAAGCCAGCATCATGCTGGCTTTTTTATTGTGCTGACCAGGCCGAATCAATCGTCGTGCTTGCAGTCACCGTTGGCGCAGTGGCCATACAGGTAAAGGCTGTGGTTGGTCAGGCGGATGTTGTGCGCCTTGGCGATGTCGCGCTGGCGCTGTTCGATCACCTCGTCGGAGAACTCGATCACCTTGCCGCAGTCGAGGCAGACCAGGTGGTCGTGGTGCTCCTGGGTGGCGAGCTCGAACACCGACTTGCCCCCTTCGAAATGGTGACGGGTGACGATACCGGCATCATCAAACTGGTTGAGAACGCGATAAACGGTAGCGAGACCAATCTCCTCGCCCTGATCGATCAGCCGTTTGTACAGATCTTCCGCACTGGTGTGCTGGCAGTCCGGCTGTTGCAGGATTTCCAGGATCTTGACACGGGGCAAGGTGATCTTGAGCCCGGCCTTTTTTAACGCTTGGTTGTTGTCTGCCATTTCTATTTATTCGCATTCTCGAAGGTGTGGTTATTCTGATTGACTGCCGCTGTAATGGCAACCACGAACTCGCTTGGCCTGTCATTATAGGTCGTAGCCAAGTTAAAAATAAACCCAGCAATTCAAGGGCTTTAGCTCATCAAGCCCGTTATGGGAATATTCAGGCCCGCTTGCTCGACCAGAGAATGTTGATACTATGTGACTTCTTTATAGTCTGGTCGGATGAGATCCATGGATTGGCTTTTCGGCAATGCCGCCTGGGTGCGCTGCGCCCTCAACGCCTGGCCCCCCTTCTGGGGTGCAGGCATCAAGATAGAAACCCTGAGCCCCGATTTTCGCTTCTGCCGGGTCACTCTCAAGTCCCGCTGGTGGAACAAGAATGCCAACCGGACCCAGTTCGGTGGCAGCATGTTCGCCATGACGGATCCCATCTACCCGTTGATGCTGATGGGCTATTTCAAGAACCACTACTACGTGTGGGACAAGGCGGGCAGCATCAATTTCATCAAGCCGGGCAAGGGCAAACTGGTGGCGGAGTTCACCCTGAGCGACGCCAAGCTGGCATCGATCGTGGCGGCGACCGAGGGGGGGGAGAAGCACTTTCCCGAGTTCGAGGTGCAGGTGCAGGATGGCCAGGGCGAGCTGGTGGCCCAGGTGAAGCGCACCCTCTATGTCAGATCCAAGCCCCAGCACAGGGGGGGCTGAATGCCTGCTGCAGATGCAACAAGGGCCCCGTCGGGGCCCTTGTTGCATGAAGAGGGAGGGAGATCAGATCACTCCAGCTCGCCCAGGCACATCTCTTCGTGCAGCTGTTTGCACCAGCCCTTGACGCGCTCTGCAGTCAGCTCGGGTTGGCGATCTTCGTCGATGCCCAGGCCCACGAAGTGCTTGTCATCCACCAGTGCCTTGGAGGCTTCGAACTCGTAGCTCGCGGTCGGCCAGTGGCCGATGATGATGGCGCCCTTGGCTTCGACGATGTCACGCAGGGTGCCCATGGCGTCGAGGAAGTACTCGGCATAGTCTTCCTGATCGCCGCATCCGAAGATGGCCACCAGCTTGTTGTTGAAGTCGATCTCTTCGAGTTCGGGGAAGAAGTCGTCCCAATCGGCCTGGGCTTCGCCGTAGTACCAAGTCGGGATGCCGAACATCAGCAGATCGAAGCTGTCGATATCGGCCTTGCTGCTCTTGGCAATGTCACGGACTTCAATCAGTTGTTTGCCCAGTTCTTTCTGGATCATCTTGGCGACAGCTTCGGTATTACCGGTATCGCTGCCGAAAAACAGACCTACACTAGCCATAGTGTTTCGTTACCCGTATCTGGTGTTGATGCTTGACGGTTCAGATTGCGATGCCTGCTGCATGAGCAGACTCGATCTGTTGCTTCAGGATAGATTGGATCAGCTCGGCTCGGCTGACGTTCTGTTGCAGCGCAAGTTGGTTCAGGCGCTCCAGCAACTCGGCTTCCACCTTTAACTCGACCCGTTTCAGCCCGTTCTCACGATCGCGCTTGAGCTGGTTGCGCTTGTTGATCTTGAGCTGGGTCTCGCGGGGGAGTGGATTGGTCTTTGGCCTGCCGGGGCGCTTCTCAGTTGCGAACAGATCCAGTGTTGTTCGATCAGTTTGCTGTTTGGCCATACATCACAGATGAAAAGTAGTTAGCCGATCCCTGAGCCTTCCCAGCCCATTTCGATCAGCCCCTTGGCGACAAAACCCGCGCAACCCAGAAACAGCACCAGCCAGACGATGAAGCGGCCGAAGCGGGGCACATTGCCCCGTTTGAGCACGTCCTGAATGGCCAGACCAATCAGCAGGAAGATGGCCACGAAGAACAGTTTCAGGCCCAGACTCTCGATGAGATCGATGTGTTCACTCAGCATGGATTGCGCGCACTCCTTAAGACGGGCGCACTATATCACAAAGGATTTGAAACTGTTAACCGCCTGTCGACAGGAAATCCACAACCAGTTTGTTGAACAAAACCGGCTTTTCCGCGTGCAGCCAGTGACCCGTGCCAGCGATGACGCGTGCCTTGGCGGCCGGGAACTGGGCCATCGCGGCCCCGGTGTATTCGGGCAGCATATAGTCGGAGTCGCCCCCCTTGATGAAGAGTGTCGCGCCTTCGAAGCGGCGTTCATCGTCGGGCCAGCCCATGATGTTGGCGTAGTTGCGCTCAAGGGTCGGCACGTTGAAACGCCACCCCCATCCAGACTCCCCTTTGGCGAAGGATTTGAGCAGGAACTGGCGCACCCCGGCGATCTCGATGTGCTCGGCCAGCATGGCTTCCGCCTCGCTGCGGCTCTGGGGGGGCGTGGCCAGCGTGGCATTTAGCCCGGCAAACACGTTCTTGTGGCGGGCGTGGGGATAGGCCACCGGGGCGATGTCCGCCACTACCAGCTTGCTGACCTTGTGAGGGGCCTGCTTGGCGACCTGCATGGCGACTTTGCCCCCCATGGAGTGACCCACCAGGGCCACCTGTTCAAGTCCAAGATGGTCCAGCAGGGCCAGGATGTCCGCCGCCTGAGCCGGGTAGCTCATCTCGTCCGAGTGAAAGGAGGCACCGTGATTGCGCAGATCGACGCTGATGACCCGGTATTGTTCGCAGAGGGGGCGCGCCAGCAGGCCGAGGTTGTCCAGGCTGCCAAAGAGGCCATGGATCAGCACGACAGTCGGGCCTTCGCCCTGTTCCTTGAAGTTTAATCGTGGGTATTGTTGCAAAATGACACCTTATCGGTCGTGGGCTCTATCGCCATAATTTTTAACACACTGAAAGAAAAGGGTTTCATTAATGGTGGGGGATTTTTTTTGTGGTTTTTTTTCAAAAATATCTCCCCGGGATCGGCTATCAGTGCGGGGGATCACACACTTGGCCCGTCATTATGCCGTATTCTCAAGGAGATTCATGCACATCTGTCCGCCCCTTGCTTGGGCTGCCGGGTCTGCCTATGTATAATCGCCGCATCCGAATTTCGACGAGTCCAGCGCATCCCTATGAAAACCATCGAGCTTGATGACGATCTCTACTTCTTTATCGCGAGCCAGACCCGGCACATCGGCGAGAGTGCGTCCGATATCCTGCGTCGCCTGCTGGAGCAACCCGCCCAGGCCGGCACGGCAACCGTGGCGGCCACGCCTGCGACGCAACCGCAACCCGTGGCTGATGCCCTGGGGCTGGAGGCGTTGCTGGATTCCGGCGAGCTTCAGAAAGAAGAAAAGTCCATCAACCGCTTCATGCTGGTATTGAGCACCCTCTATCGGGACAACCCGGAAGGCTTCACCCAGGCGACCGAGATAAAAGGGCGCAAGCGCGTCTACTTCTCCCGTGACCCGGAAGCGCTGCGTGCCAGTGGCAGCACCACCAAGCCCAAGCCGGTACCGGAGACCCCGTTCTGGGTGATCACCAATACCAATACCAGCCGCAAGCAGAACATGGTGGCCCAGCTCATGAACAGCATGGGTTATGACGAGGATCTGACGGCTCGGGTGTGCGGCGCCGTTTAACCCATCAATGACTTCAGGCCTTGCCGGGCAAGGCTCAGCTCAAGGAAAACGCCATGGCACAGCATTCCCACGCCGGTCAGCCGGCTCGTCTTTGCGATCTGACCAACATTCCCCGTCTGGTCAGCGCCTACTACCTCAACAAGCCGGACATGAGCCGCCCTGAGCAGCGGGTCGCCTTCGGCACCTCCGGTCACCGCGGCAGCGCCCTGCACAGCGCCTTCACCGAATCCCACATTCTGGCGGTGACCCAGGCGCTGGTGGAGTACCGCCAGCAGGCCGGTATCACGGGGCCGCTGTTCGTCGGCATGGATACCCATGCCCTGTCCGAATCCGCCTTTGCCAGCGCGGTGGAAGTGCTGGCGGCCAACGGTGTCGAGACCCGCATTCAGGCCGGCCTCGGCTTCACGCCGACCCCGGTCATCTCCCATGCCATCCTGCGTCACAATGCAGGCAAACCCGTGGCGCAGGCGGACGGCGTGGTGATCACCCCGTCCCACAACCCGCCGGAAGACGGTGGCTTCAAATACAACCCGCCCCACGGCGGTCCTGCCGAAGGCGAGATCACCAAGTGGGTGGAAGACCGCGCCAACGCGATCCTGGAAGCGGGCCTGGCCGGCGTGAAGCGGATGCCGTTTGCCGAGGCCCTCAAGAGCCCGTTCGTGGTGGAACACGACTATGTCACCCCTTATGTGGATGATCTCGAAAACGTGCTGGATCTGGCCGCCATCAAGCAGGCTGGCATCAAGATCGGCGTGGATCCGCTGGGTGGCTCCGGCGTCGCCTACTGGGACGTCATCGCCAGGCGCTACGGTCTGGACATTGAGGTGGTGAACTACAAGGTCGACCCGACCTTCTCCTTCATGACCCTGGACAAAGACGGCAAGATCCGGATGGACTGTTCCAGCCCGTTCGCCATGGCGAGCCTGATTGCCCTGAAAGACAAGTTCGACATCGCCCTTGGCAATGACCCTGACTACGATCGTCACGGCATCGTCACCAAGGCGGGCCTGATGAATCCGAACCACTATCTGGCGGTGGCCATCCAGTATCTGTTCACCCACAGAACCGGCTGGCCCAAGGGGGCGGCCGTCGGCAAGACGCTGGTCTCCTCTTCCATGATCGACCGGGTGGCTGGCGAGATCGGTCGCACCCTCAAAGAGGTGCCGGTCGGCTTCAAGTGGTTCGTGGACGGTCTCTACAGCGGCGAGTTCGGCTTTGGCGGCGAGGAGAGCGCGGGTGCCTCCTTCCTGCGCAAGGACGGTACCGTCTGGACCACCGACAAGGATGGCTTCATTCTGGCGCTGCTGGCGGCCGAGATCCTGGCGGTGACCGGCAAGGATCCCCAGGCCCACTACGATGCGCTCGAAGCCAGATTCGGCCGCTCCAGCTACCGCCGCATCGATGCTCCGGCCAACAGCGCCCAGAAGGCGGTGCTCTCCAAGCTGGATCCGGCCCTGGTGGAAGCCTCCACCCTGGCTGGCGAGTCCATCCTCGCCAAGCTGACCAAGGCACCGGGCAACGATGCCGCCATCGGCGGCCTGAAAGTGGTGACCGAGAATGGCTGGTTCGCGGCGCGCCCCTCCGGTACCGAGTCCATCTACAAAATCTACATGGAGAGCTTCAAGGGGGAGGCGCACCTGGATCTCATCCAGCAGGAAGCCCAGCAGATCGTCTCCGCCGCCCTGGCCAAAGCCGGGGTCTGACCCTCACGGCAACAACCCATGTGAAAGAGGAGCCCTGGTGGCTCCTCTTTTTTTGTGTCGGGTTGACTGCGGATCAGCCGTTGTTGACGCTGCCGGTGGCGGCCTTGCGGTTCTGTCTGCGCTTGAGGAAAGAGCGGGCCGGCAGCTTCATCAGGAAGAGAGAGAGCAGGATGATGCCGATGCCGAGCCACTGACGGCCATCCAGGGTTTCTCCCACCATCAGCACACCGCAGGAGACCGCCACCATGGGATTGGTGAGAGCCAGCATCCCCATCACCTCCGGGCCATGGCGTTTGAGTCCCCAGAGCCAGGCCCAGTAGGCCAGAGCCGTATTGAGGATCACCAGCCAGATAAGCCCGGGAGTGGCGTCAGCCCGGGGCAGGGGCCAGCAGATCGTCCACCGGCCAGCGTTGCATCCAGCGGCTCGACTGGCCGATGAGCAGGGTGGCGAGCAGGGCGCACGCCACGCCGACGGGATCTAGATTGGCAGAGGGATTGAGCAACAAGAGCACCCCGACGAGCCCCATCACCCCCAGCAACAGCCACTTGATCGTCGGTCTGACACCGTCTTGCAGCCAGGCCAGCCCCATCAGGATGAGGGGCAGCGTCGCTCCCAACGTACCCGCCACGGCGCCGGGCAGGCGAAACGCCGCCACGAACAGCAGGGCGAAGAAGGCGGTGATGTTGCAAAATGCCAGCAGGAACTGCCTGCTCCAGACGAGAGGCGGTCTGCGGGGATGGAGCAACAGCAGCAGCACCCCGGCGGGGAGGGCGCGCCACACGGCCACCCAGTAGGGGGAGTAGTCGGTCAGGTAGAGACTGACGACGGCATAGGTGCTGCCCCAGAGCAGGGGGGCGAGCAGGGCGATCAGCAGCAGCATGGTTATCTCGTAACAAAGTATCTTTAAGTAAAGATACATTAGCCGCGAGTTAGTTTATTATCAAGTATCTTCATGTAAAGATAATGGAGCCCGAATGGAGAGTGATCATGTAGATCAGCTGCTGGCCCAGTGGGCCCGGCAGCGCCCGGACCTCGACTGCACCCCCATGGGGGTGCTGGGGCGGGTGGCGCGCATGGCGGCGATCGCCGGGCGCGAAGTGAGCGAGACCCTCAAAGAGTGCGGTCTGTTGGGGTCTGACTTCGATATCCTGGCGACCCTGCGTCGGGCCGGTGAGCCGCTGACCCCGACCGCGCTCTACCAGTCCGCCATGCTGAGTTCAGGGGCCATGACGGCCCGGCTCGACAAGCTGGAGCAGCGTTGCCTGATAAGACGTGAAGCCTCCCCCGATGACAGGCGCAGCCTGCTGGTCTGCCTGACGGAGCCGGGGCGGGAGCTGGTTGACCATGCGGTGGAACAGCACGTGGCGAACGAGCGCCGCCTGCTGGCCCCATTGAGCCTGGTCGAACAGGAGCAGCTGGCCGCCCTGCTCAAACGCTGGCTGCTGGAAAACGAATAAAAAAAACGGGCCTGCGGGCCCGTTTTCGTTGGCATTGAGGCTGACTCAGTAGCCGCCTCTGGCATCCCTGACGGCAAGGCCAAGCTGCCATACCGCCATGGCGTAGTGGGTGCTGTGGTTGTAGCGGGTGATGGCGTAGAAGTTCGGCAAGCCGTACCAGTACTGGTAACCGGTGCCGACATCCAGACGCAGCAGGCTCGCCTCCTTGTGATTGCCAAGGGAGCCGGTGGGAGCCAGCCCGGCACCGCGCAGGGTGGCTACCGGGTAGCGGGTCTGGAAGCCGTGCTCATAGCCCGGCAGCTGTCCCTGGCCGCGTATTGCCACCGGCTGCCCTTTCTCCCAGCCGTGGGCCTTGAAGTAGTTGGCCACGCTGCCGATGGCATCCACCGGATCCCACAGGTTGGTGTGGCCGTTGCCGTTGAAGTCCACCGCGTAGTTGCGAAAACTCGACGGCATGAACTGGCCGTAGCCCATGGCCCCGGCATAGGAGCCCTTGGGTTCGGTGGGATCCATCCCCTCATCCCGGGTCATCACCAGGAAGGCTTCCAGCTCGCCGGTGAAGAAGTCGGCGCGGCGCGGGTAGTCAAATGCCAGGGTCGCTAGGGCGTCGAGAATGCGCGTCTTGCCCATCACCCGACCCCAGCGGGTCTCCACCCCGATGATGCCGACGATGATCTCGGGTGGCACCCCGTAGATCTGCTGCGCCCGGTTGAGTTCACTCTCGTATTCACGCCAGAAGTTGACGCCGTTCTGTACGTTGTCCGGGGTGATGAACTTGGCGCGGTAGCGGTTCCAGGCGCCGGTCGGACCGGTGGGCGGTCTGGTGGTAGGGGCCTGGGCGTCCATCAGCTTGATGATCCAGTCATAACGCTCGGCCTGGGCCAGTACCCGGTGCAGCTCGGCGCCGTCGAAGCCGTGCTTTTGCACCATCCGCTGCACGAAGTTGTCCACGTTGGAACGATTGGCGAAGTCCCCCTTGCTGACCCCGGGCTGGCTCACCTGTCCGTAGAAGGGTTTGCTCGGCGGCGTCTGGTTGATGAAGGCGCTGTTGGGTTGGGGTTTGACCACGGGCT
Source organism: Aeromonas sp. QDB56 (assembly GCF_027705505.1). Lineage (NCBI taxonomy): Bacteria > Pseudomonadati > Pseudomonadota > Gammaproteobacteria > Aeromonadales > Aeromonadaceae > Aeromonas > Aeromonas sp. QDB56. Next base: position 19,140 of record NZ_JAPDBZ010000041.1, on the reverse strand, counting down.
TGGGCGCCGGCGTGCTGCTGCAGCCGTAGATCAGGGGAAACAGGGAGAGGACACAGACAAGGCGACGCATAGGGTTCTCGTGAGCCTGAAAAAGAGTGCCGTCATGGTAAAACATTGGCGTGCAGGCGCAAGTGCTCCGTGCCGGCGCGCCCCCCGGGATCCCGTCAGTGCAGGGTGTGGTAGCCGCTCCAGATCCGGGTCAGGGTCGTGATGGCACAGAGCAGGGCGAAACCGTAGGCCAGTGGCACGAAGGCGGCGGGCCAGAGGCACATGAGCACGAAGAGGGCGATGGTTTCGCTCCCCTCGGTGAGCCCGCCCAGATAGTAGAGGGATTTGTGGTGGTAGACGGGGCTCTCGATGCCCCGTTTGCCCGCCATGATGGCAAAGGCCAGAAAGCTCGATCCCGTGCCCATGAAGGCGAACAGCAGGGTGGCGGCGGCCAGGGCGTTGGCCGGGTCGGCGAGGGCAAAGCCCAGCACCACGGCGGCGTAGAAGATGAAATCCAGCGTGATGTCGAGAAACCCGCCGCAGTCGGTGATGCCCGTTTCCCGCGCCACGGCGCCATCCAGCCCGTCCAGCAGCCGGTTGAGCAGAATCGCCGCCAACGCCCACTGATAGCAGCTAAAGGCCAGCAGCGGCAGCGCCAGCATGCCGATGAGAAAGCCGGCGAGGCTCACCTGGTTGGCGCTCACCCCGGCCCGGCACAGGGGGCGGGCGAGCGCGGCGAGGGGGCGGCGGATAACCGGGATCAGGTGGCGATCAAACAAGGTGGTGCTCCTCTTCTGGGATGGCTGGGGGGATCAGCTGCAAGATGGTGCCCGGCGCATCCTCTTCGTCGTGGGTCACCAGCAGCGCGGGGATGGCCTGCGTGCGCAGGCGCTCGAACACCAGGGTTCTGAATGCCGCCCGCAGCGGCTTGTCGAGGCGGGAGAAGGGCTCGTCCAACAACAATGCCCTGGGCTCGGCCAGCAGGGCACGCAGCAGGCTGACGCGGGCTTTTTGGCCACCTGAGAGCGCCCCGGGCAGCTTGTCCGCCTGAGCCTCCAGCCCGACCTCGGCCAGCGCCTCGCGGGCCCGGGCCTGCCTTGCCGCCATCCCCTTGAGATGCGCCGGCATGCCGAACATCAGATTGTCGGCCACCGTCAGGTGGGCAAACAGCAGGTCATCCTGAAACAGGATGCCGACCCCCCTCTCCTGGGGGGGCAGCGGTGTGAGGCGATGTGCGCCGAGCAGGATGTCCCCGGTCAGCCGGATGGGCCCCCCGGGTGGCAGCACTCCTGCCAGGGCCGCCAGCAGGGAGCTCTTGCCACAGCCGCTCGGTCCCATCAGGGTGAGCACCTCGCCCGGGGCCACCCTGAGGGGAGGGAGCGTCAGCAGGGGGGCGCCGTCGAGGAAGAGGGTAAGTGCGGAGGTATGCAGCATCGGGTCAGGGCCTCAGGGCGGGGTTGATGCGCCGCGGCAGCCAGAGCGCCAGGGCATAGATGAAAAGGGGCAGCAGCAGTTGCAGCAGGCCGTAGAGCCCCGCCAGCCGCCGGTTGAGGCCGCTGCCGATGGCCACCGCCTCCGTGGTGATGGTGACGACCCGCCCGCCGCCGAACAGCAGGGTCGGCAGGTATTGGGCCAGGCTCACCGCCGCCCCGACACCGAAGGCGAACAGCAGGGGACGGGCGAGCAGGGGACCCTTGACTCGCCACCAGGCCCCCCAGGGGCTGGCCCCGAGCGTGAGGGCCACCCGGGTGAGGCGCTCGTCGAACTGGCGATAGGGGCCGTGCAGGCAGAGATAGACGTATGGAAAGACGAAGATCAACTGGCTCCAGAGTACCCAGCCAGGGCCTATGCCAGTGAATCCCAGCTCGTCGGTCTGAAGGCGCAATCCAAACAGCAGGCTGGCCTGGGGCAGCAGCAGGGGCAGGCAGACAAGCCAGAGGGTGCGTGTGGCGCGGCGCGCAGGCAACGCCTCGAGGCAGAGCACCGCCAGCAGCAGGGAGAGCGCGGCGCAGAGCAGGGCCAGCCACAGACTCTGCCACAGCAGCGGGCCCAGGCTCGGCAGCAGAGCCAGCCAGTGGTGGCTGCTCCATTCGCTCGGCCAGAGGGTGGGAAAGGACCAGCGCCGGGTCAGGGACCAGAGTAGCAGGGCGGCGAGCACCAGCAGATTGGTCAGGAGCAGCCCCCACACGCCGATGCGGGCAATGAGTGCGGGCCAGGGCGAGGCGGGGGCGCGTCGCCCATCCAGCCAGCGTGCCTTGCCGAGGGTGAGGTGGGTCCGCTCCAGCAGCCTGAGGGCGCCAAGCAGCAGCAGGTTGAGGGCGAGCAGCAAGAGGGCGCCGCTGGCACTGGCGCCGCGCCAGGCGGGGTCGGCATCCTGATACCAGAGCCAGAGTCGCACCGCCAGGGGCGGCGGGGCATCCGGCCCCAGCAGCAGGGCGAGATCCACCACCGCCAGACCATAGGCGGCCACCGCGTAGAGGGGCAGTCGCAGGGCGGGCCAGAGGGCGGGCAGCAGCAGGCGCCACCAGATCCGGGGGGCACTGAAGCCGAGGCTGGCCCCCAGCCACTGCTGGCGCGCCACCTTGGCGGGATCCAGTGCCGCCAGCGCCATCAGCAGCAGGAAGGGGGTCTCCTTGAGGATGAGCACCACGATGAGGCCAAGGCCCCAGGGATCCTTGAGGGTTTGCCAGTCCGGGGGCTGATGGGTGAGGTCAAGCAGGGGGGCGACGAGGCGCAGCAGCCAGCCGGAGGGAGCGAGCAGAAAGGCGATGCCGATGGCAAAGGCGACGTGGGGAAGCGCCAGCAGGGGGGAGAGCAGGCGGCGCAGCCAGCGCATCCAGGGACGCCCGTCCCCCTGGGCGAGCAGCAGGGCGGTGACGGCCAGGGCCCCCAGAGTGGAGGTCCCCGCCACCCAGAGGCTCAACCCTGCGGAGTGCCAGAGTCCGGGCTGGGGGAGCAAGAGGGCGAGGTTGGCGGGGGTGAGCCCCTCGATGACCAGCAACAGCAGGCCCCCGGCGAGCGGGATCCCCAGCAGCAAGGCTCCCAGCATCAAAAAGGGCAAAAGGAGGAGAAGAGGGGCGCGCACCTGCATGATGGATCAGTGGCCGTAGCGCTCGGCCCAGGCCGCTTCCAGCCGGGTCTGCCAGCTGGGGTGGGGCTCTGCCACCCCCTTGAAGCGCAATGCCGGACGGGTCTGGCCAGGCAGCGCCTCCTGGCGCAGCACGCTGGGATCCCCCCAGAAGGCGGGGTCGCTCTTGCGCGCCTGGGCGGCGGGGCTCAGCAGGAAGTTGACCACCACCTTGGCCCCGGCCCGGGCGGAGGCATTGAAGGGAATGGCGAGGAAATGGCTGTTGGTGAGCGCCCCTTTTTCCATGACGATGGCCTTGACGGTGGGGGGCAGGGTGCCGTTTTGCGCCGAACTCTGGGCTTCCCCCGGGTTGAAGCTGATGGCCATGGCCAGCTCGCCGTCATCGAGCAACTGTCTGGTCTCGGCGGCGCCGGTGGGGAAGAGCCTGCCCTTTCGCCAGAGCGCGGGGTGAAGCTGGTCGAGCCAGGCCCAGAGAGGGGCGGTGATGCGAAGGAAGTCGGCATCGGTCGCCTCTTGATAGAGGGGGGCGGGGTCGGGTGTCAGCTCCAGCAGGATCTGCTTGAGAAAGCTCGAGCCGTGAAACTGGGGAGGCTTGGGGTAGGTGAAGCGGCCGGGGTGAGCCTTGGCCCAAGCCAGCAGGGCGGCCGCCGAGGTGGGAGGAACGTCTACCTGGTCGCCATCCACCATCAGATTGAGCTGGCCTATGCCCCAGGGGGCCTCCAGCCCCTCGACCAGCACGGTGAAGTCTTCACTCACCGCCAGGGCGGTGTCCACCAGGGCCATGTTGGGCAGCTCGTCGGTAAAGGGGGCCCCCAGCAGCCCCTGCTCCTTGAGCGCCTTGAAGTTCTCGCCGTTGACCCAGAGCAGGTCGATGGGGCCGTTCGACGTCTTGCCAGCCTGCTTGCCGGCCAGCAACTGGCTCACGCTCTGGGCGATGTCATCCACCTTCACCTGCACCAGCTCGACCTGGTACTGGCGAGCGATCTCCTGCCTGGCCCACACCAGGTAGGCGTTGATCTCGGGGCTGCCCCCCCAGGCGTTGAAGTAGACGGTTTGTCCCCTGGCGGCCAGCAGGGTCTGCTGCCACGGCGCGTCATTGGCGTGGAGCGGGGAGGCAAGCAGCAGGGGGACAGCGGCCATCAGGGGACGGAGCAGGGCGCGAAGTCGGGTTGTGAACATGATGGTTGCCTCGTCAGAGTCAGGCGCCGCGGCGCCAGCGGTGATAACGGGCCAGCAGCGCCAGCAGGCGCCCGGGCTGGCGGGCACGGCGCCAGGCGCCAGCCACGTACTTGTTCCCCTCCATCAGGGTGGGATAGGGGTGAACGGTGGCGAGGATCTTGCCAAGTCCCAGGCGGTGGCGCATGGCGAGGGCAAACTCGGCGATCCGCTCGCCGGCGTGAGCACCCACTATGGTGGCCCCGAGTATCCTGTCACGGCCCGGCACCGTCAGCACCTCGACAAAGCCCCCGGACTCGCCGTCGGCGATGGCTCTGTCCAGCTCGGCCATCTCGAAGCGGGTCGACTCGAAGGGGATGCCTCGGGCCCGAGCCTCTTTCTGGTTGAGGCCGACTCTGGCTATCTCCGGACTGGTATAGGTGGCCGCCGGCATGACCCTGTAGTCTGCCCGAAAGCGCCTGAACTGGCCAAAGAGGGCGTTGATGGCGGCATACCAGGCCTGATGGGCGGCAAAATGGGTGAACTGGTAGGGGCCGGCAACGTCCCCCACCGCCAGGATGCTGGGGTAGTTGGTGGCGAGGAAGCCGTCGATGGCCAGGGTGCCGCTGGGGGCCAGTTCAACCCCCAGCGCCTCCAGCCCGAAACCGCCCACGTTGGCCTCCCGGCCAAGGGCCAGCAGCAGCTGGTCCCCCTCAACCACCAGAGTCTCGTCCCCCCGGCGCAGGTGCAGCCGGATGGGCAGGTTGGTGTCTTTACCGTCCATATACCCGGCCGAGGTAGCCTGCCAGCCGAGGTGCAGGGTGACGCCGTCGTGCTCCAGCTGCGCGGCCAGGGCCCCGGCGACGTCCCTATCTTCCCGGGGCAGCAGCTGAGGGCCTTGCTCCACCAGGGTGACGGGGATACCGAGCAGGGCCAGGCTCTGGGCCAGCTCGCAGCCGATGGGGCCCCCTCCCAGCACCAGCAGATGGCGGGGGGGCTCGCGCAGTCGCAGCCAGATAGTGTCGGAGGTGAGGTAGGGAACCCTGTCCAGCCCCGGCAGTGCGGGCACCCGGGGGCGGGCGCCGGTGGCGATCACGATATGACGGCTGGTCAGGCGCTTGCCGTTGACCTCCACCTCCCAGGGGGAGGTGACTCGCGCCCGCCCCTGGATGCACTCCACCCCGAGTCCTTCATAGCGCGCCACCGAGTCGTGGGGTTCGACCTCCTCGATGACCCGGGCGACCCGCGCCATCACGGCGGCGAAGTCGGCGCAGCTCTGGCTCGGGGTAAAACCAAGCTCTGTGGCCTTGCGCTGTTCAAAGGCGAAGCGGGCGCTTCGGATCAGCGCCTTGGAGGGGACGCAGCCGGTATGGAGGCAATCCCCCCCATCCTGTGCTGCTCGATGAGGGCCACTCTGGCTTTCACCGCGGCGGCGATGTAGCTGGTGACCAGACCTCCGGCGCCGGCGCCTATCACCAGCAGGTTGTAGTCAAAGCGCGCAGGCTTGCGGTAGGGGGCGTGCAACCGGTAGAGGGCGAGACGGCGCTGCAAGGCACGCATCAGCCAGGGCATCAGGCCGAGCAGGGTCAGGGCGGCCAGCAGGCCGGGGGAGAAGAGGTTGCCTGTGCTGGTGAGGGTAGCCAGCTCGCTCCCCGCCAGCACGTAGACGAGGGTGCCCGGCAGCATGCCGAGCTGGCTGACCCAGTAGTAGGTGCTGACTCTGATGGGGGTGAGCCCCATCACCAGGTTGACCAGAAAGAAGGGGAAGAGGGGGATGAGGCGCAGGCTCAGCAAATAGAAGGCCCCCTCCTTTTGCATGCCGGCCTGAACGCTCGCCAGCTTGTCGCCAAAGCGTGTCTCGACCCAGTCCCGCAGCAGGAAGCGGGCGCTGAGAAAGGCCAGGGTGGCGCCAAGGGAGCTGGCAAAGGAGACCAGCAAGAGCCCCCACAGGATGCCGAAGATGGCGCTGCCCGCCAGGGTGAGCAGGGCCGCCCCCGGCAGGGAGAGGGCGGTGGTGAGCACATAGAGCACCAGAAACAGCAGGCTGGCCGCGACAACATGGCGGTCGACCCAAAGGGCCAGGCGCTCCTGATGAACCTGCAACTGGGTGAGGCTCAGATAGTGGTCAAGGTCGAGGGCAAAGAAGGTGCCGACCAGGGCCCCCATCGCCAGCAACAGCAGCAGGCGTGCCCGGTTCATCCCTGCCCCTTGTCGAGGGGGCGTTCGGGTTGCACCGGCAACTGGCAGAACCCCTGGGGAGCGATGTCGAGAGCGGCATTGAACTTGGCGGACATGTTCTGGAAGGCGATGAGGCCGGTGAGCTCCACCAGGGCGTCGTCATCGAACCAGGGCTTGAGGCGGGCGGCCTGCTCGTCGCTCACGCCATCCAGCCCGGTCATGGCCTCGGCATAGTCCAGCACGGCCCGCTCCCGCTCGTCGAACAAGGGGCTGTCGCGCCACCGGGCCAGCGCCTCCACCTTGTCGCTGGAGCCTGCCCGCTTGACGAGGGTCATGGCGTTGATGTCGACACAGAAACGACACCAGTTGAGCTGGGAGACCCGCACCGTCACCAGGGAGCGCAGCACGGGGTCGATGGGGGAGCGCTTGCGGTTGATGACGCCGTAGAGGGTGGCGACCGCGGCGAACAGCCTGGGGGAGCGCCCCCAGCACTTGCCCGGGATCAGCACCTGACCGTAGTTGCGTTTCTGCAGCCAGAAGAAGGGGCGGATGAACCAGGCGTAGGCCCGGTCCGGTTTGACCTCAATGCGCATCTTGTTCCTCTTTGAGCTTCTCCATCTTGGGCTTGTAGGCCCCGCCCAGACGCTCGTTCAACCGATTCAGGAAATCGATGATCCGTGCCCGGTTGACCCCCAGATCGCTGCGCCCCTGGCGCGAGGCGGAGCGCATGTCGATACGGGTCTCTTTGGGCCCGGTAAAGACCCGCAGGGCCACGTCATCCTGAAACCCGAACCAGCCGGTGGTGACGACGGCATCGATACCCTCGCTGCCCGGGCGAACCTGCCAGCCCAGCTCCGTCATCAGTTCCTCGGCTTCCGCGAGCACTTCGACCGGGGATGCCCGGGTATAGAGAGGACCGGGGTTGCCTGGAAATAGTTGCAGGGGCGGGGGGGAGACCGGGAGATCCTCCGGGCTTCTGAGCAGCTCGGCCCACTGGAGCCGTGGCGGATGGTAGGGATCCGTGCTGACGTCGTTGGTGAGGGGGGAGCGCAGCGCCTGGACGAGAAACAGCAGGGGCAACAGTAGGGGAGTTATGCCCCAGATATCCGGCCAGAGGTTGGTGGTGCGGCGATAGCGCCAGGGCAGGCGCAGCAGCAGCACGAGGCTGAGGAGGGCGCTGGCGAGACAGAGGATGAAGCCGAGCCACCAGGGCCAGAGATGGGCGCGGCTGCCAAGGGCCCCGCAAAGGGGCAATAGCCAGGTCAGCAGCGGCCACCACAAAGAGCTGTGCATATGAGGGATCCACGGGTCAGGATGGAACTATGCCCAGAAGGATAAACTTAATTGCCTGATAACGTTAGTAAATGATCATCAATCCCAGGCGTGCGGCTCAGAGAACCGATGGCCTCGTCGCCCTGGATCAGCTGCGATAGAGCACCTTGATGAGGTGGAAGCCGAACTTGGTGCGCACCGGCCCCAGCACGGTCAGCAACTCCCCCTTGAACACGGCATCGTCGAAGGACTTGACCATGTCCCCCTTGGAGAACTCTCCCAGATCGCCGCCACGCTTGCCGGAAGGGCAGGTGGAGAAACGCTTGGCCATCTGGCTGAAATCGGCGCCCTTGGCGAGCTTCTCCTTGATTTCCAGACACTGTTTCTCGGTCTTGACCAGGATGTGCTGGGCACAGGCTTTTTTCATCGGAATGCTCCTCGGCGAGGGGAAAGGGGGCGCAAGATTACTGCAATTGCGCCTCCGCGTCAGCCCCTCGGGCGCGAGACCCGGCTCCGGGGGCCGGCGGCCAGGGGGACCCTGGCCCGGGATTGCCAGAGGATCTCCAGCCCCAGCAGGGCATAGAGGCTCCAGATGGCCAGGGGGTTGAGCCAGTTGCCTCCCATCTGCAGGGTGGCCAGGGCTGCGCTCACCAGCAGCAGGACTATGCCGGGCAGGCGCCAGTGGGCAGGCAGGGGGGCGAGCAGGGCCATGCCCAGCAGCAGGGCCAGGCCAAAGGGCAGATTGAGCGCGGTGAAGGCGAGGGCCTGCTGGCCGTTCATGCCGGTCAGCAAGGCCAGCAGGGCGCTGCAGCAGGCCAGGAAGGTGATGAACTCGAGTCGGTCGGCGATGTAGTCAGCCAGTTGTTCGCTACGTAGGTGCATGGGGTCTCTCCTGCGATGATTGGGATCAGTGTGGGACAGGCAGGAGCGCAGGGGCAGCGGGATAAATCGATTGAATTGAACGAAGCTTTAGTGCCATCTATTCAAGTGATTGATTTAAACTTATTTTCCTGTTCAATAGCAGGCAGGGCGGGGAAGAGGGCACGGAGCAAGTCGAGGGGGACGGGTTGACGAAACCCGCCGGATGCGGGGTGTCCGACAAGGGTTGTCGCGGACGAGCCGGACCCTGCTGCCAGCCCAAGGCCGCCAGGGGAGATCCGGCTTGGCGGGGTCGGTGGTGGCGTTTTGTTCGCCCCTTGCCCGGATTGTGCGCAGTTTGGCTCCTCACACCCGGCTGGCTCCTTGCTGGGCCGAAGCGATCCCCGCACCGGGGGCGGCAGAGCGGCACGCAAAGGGGCCCCGAGCGTGGGATTTCGCCGTCGCGATTATGCTAGGATGAGCGGCACTCGCCCGGGATGAGTCTCGGTATCGTACTAAATAACACAATCTTTAAATCATGTTATTCGGGGAAAATGACGTTTGACAGGATGCTATCCTACTTTTCTCACCGGGAGCACTTCATCCGGGCGATCCCGTCGCCCCGGGCCCGGTCTCTTGCTGCTCGCCCTCGCTCTCTGGCTGATGGCGATGCCCGCCATGGCGGCCAAGTTGACCTACCAGATCAAGGGGGTCAGGGGAGAGCAGAAAGACAACGTCGAGGCCTACCTCAACGCCCTGCCCGTCTATCAGGAACGCCAGTACCGCCCCGCCCGCGCCAAGATCACCGAGAGCGTACAGAAGGCGCTGCAGGTCTATGGCTACTACCAGCCCAAGATCACCCTGAACCGCGACAAGAAGACGCCCGCCAAGGTGGTGATCGAGATTGAGCGGGGGGAACCCGTGATCATCTCGCGCCTCGACATCCTGCTGGAAGGGGATGCGGGGAGCGACGAGGTGTACAGCGAGCTGCTGGACAAGCTGCCCCTGAAGGAGGGAGATCCCCTCAACCACGGCAAATATGAATCCATCAAGGCGGATCTCGGCAGTCTGGGGCTGGCCCGCGGCTATTTTGACGCCAAGATCAGCAAGAGCCAGGTCAAGGTTTTCCCGGAACAGGGCAAGGCGGAGATCTACATCCTGTTTCGCTCTGGCCCGCGTTACCATTTCGGCGAGATCCGCTATGACGCGACGCCGGAGGCACTGCACCTGATCCGCCCGCTCATCAACATCAAGAGCGGCGACCCCTATCTGGCGATCCGTCTGGCGGAGATGTCCCAGGATGTCTCCTCCACCAAGCTGTTCAAGCAGGTGGACATCAAACCCCTGATCAGCCAGGCCGAGGGCAACCGGGTGCCGGTGCAGGTGACCCTCTCCAACCGGGTCGATCACGAAATTGAGACCGGTATCGGTTATGCCACGGACGTGGGGCCGCGCCTGAGTGCCACTTGGGAGAAACCCTGGGTGAACCGCTATGGTCACCGCCTCTCCAGCACCGCCAAGGTCTCGGCGCCAGAAGCGGAGCTCAGCTTCGACTACCAGATCCCGGTGGGCAACCCGCTGCGGGATTACTACTCCCTGCAGGCGGGCTATCAATACACCGACAACAACGACACCCGCTCCGATCTGGCCACCTTCGGGGTGCACCGCTGGACACGCCGACCGGAGAGCTGGGACAGAGACGTCTTTGTGCGCCTGGAGAACGAGCGCTACGTCCAGGGTCAGGACGAGGGGAACAGCCTGCTGCTGATCCCCGGCGTCTCCTGGTCACGGCTGCGGGTGCGCGGCGGTCTGGTGCCGGATTGGGGGGATCGCCAGCAACTGACGATGGAGTTCTCGAGCCCCTACTGGGGGTCCGACATCAGCTTCATGCGGGTGTGGGGGCGCAGCAAGTGGCTGCGCACCCTGGGCGAAGATCACCGTTTCCTGATGCGGGCCGAACAGGGGGCCATCGTCGGGGATGATTTCTCCCTGGTCCCCCCCTCCCTGCGCTTCTTCACCGGCGGCGATCAGACGGTCCGGGGCTACGGTTACGAGACCATTTCGCCACGGGGGGACGATGGCAAGCTGACCGGCGGACGCTACGCCAGCGTCGGCAGCCTGGAGTACAACTACCGCTTCAGCGAGAAGTGGCTCGGTGCCCTGTTCGTGGACGCCGGGACCGCCACCGTCGACTACAGCGAGGCCTGGAAGATAGGCACCGGGGTCGGGGTGCGCTGGGTCACCCCCATCGGTCAGGTCAGGCTCGATCTGGCGGTGGGCATCTCCGAGGAGGACAAGCCGCTGCGGCTGCACTTCGCACTGGGGCCGGAACTATGACCCGGCAACCAGGCGCATATCCTCTTCTTTCTCTTTTCTGGCCGCTGCGGCTGCTTTCCTTGCAGGGGTCTGCATCGTGATCTGGGTAAAACGCATTTTCTTGTGGCTCATGGGCCTCTTCTTCCTGCTGCTCATCGGCGTCAGCCTGCTGGGCTTCACCCATCAGGGCAACAAGTGGTTGTGGCAACAGGCCAGAGCCGCGCTGCCCTCCCTCAAGGGGGAGCTGGTGGCGGGGCAACTCGGGTATGGCTGGACCTTCGAAGGGGTTGGCTGGCAGGACGAGCTGGTGGATGTCACCGTGGAGCGGGCCGTGCTGGACTGGGATCTGGGTAAGCTCCTGCAGGGCAAGCTCTGGATCAAGACTCTGGCGGTGACTCGCCCCGTGGTCCGGGTGGCGGAGTCCGAGCCGGTGCCGGAAGAGCCGTCGGAGCCCTTCGTCTGGCATCCGTTGCCGCTCAAAATCCAGGTCGACAGCCTCAAGGTTGCCGATCTCGATGTGGCGGTGCCCGGCGTGACGATCACCCTCAAGGATCTGGACATTGGCGCCGCCCTGGATCGCGCCGGGCTCATCGTGCGCGGCCCCGTGCTCGATGGCCTGAACGTGGTGGTAGCACCGTCCCCGGTGGAGGCGGCCAGTGACAAGGGCGCCAAACCGGCGGATGAGAAAAGCGCCACCCTGGCGGCCGGCGAGCGCAAGGCTGTCCCCGGTGACAAGACGCAGGCCGCAAGCAAGCCCGAGCCCATGGTGCTGCCGGCGGTGCGACTGCCTTTCCCCATCCAGCTGGAGGGGCTGAAAGCCACGGCGTTCCGTTATCAGCAAGGTGAGCTGGTGGAGGGGCTAGACAACCTGTTGCTGTCGGCCACCGCCGAGGAGGAGCGCATCGACATCCGGGAGCTCTCCTTGCGCCATGCCATGGCGGATCTGGCCTTGAGTGGTCAGGTGCGCCTGCACGAGGATTACCCCCTCGCCCTGACTCTGGATGCCAAGGCGCGTCAAGGGCTGCTGGACGGGGAGCTCAAGGGGGAGCAGGTCAATCTCGTCCTGGACGGTTCTGTGGGCAAGCTTGGGCTGGCACTCAAGGCCAAGGGGCCGGTGGGCGCCAATCTCAAAGGATCCCTTGCGGCCCTCGACCCGGATCTGCCCTTCGATCTGGCGCTGGACTGGAAGAGCCTCTCCTGGCCCCTGCACAAGCCCGCCAAGGATGAGCCCAGCTATCGGCTGGACAAGGGCACCCTGAGCGCCAAGGGCAAGCTCTCCGGTTACCAGTTTGCGTTCAACACCGCCGGCAAGGGGACCGATGTGCCCCCCTTCAAGGTGGCGCTCTCGGGCAAGGGGGATCTCAACCAGCTGAGCCGTATCGAGCTGCTGCTGGGGGCCCTCAAGGGGGAGCTCAAGCTCGACGGCAAGCTGGCCTGGAGCAAGGGGGTCCAGTGGCAGGGGACGACCGAATTCAAGGGGATCAACCCGGCGGAGCTGGTGCCCGAGATCAAGGGGGCACTGGCGGGCAAGATCACCAGCCGCTTCGATCTGGATGAGGCGGGCCACTGGCAGCTTGCCCTGCCCGAGCTCAAGGTGGATGGCAAGCTCAACCAGTATCCCCTGGCCTTGCAGGGCAGGCTCAGCGGCAACGACAAGATGGAGTGGACCATCCCGGCCCTGGCGCTGCAAAGCGGCCCCAACCGGCTGCAGGCCAAAGGCTCGCTCACGACCCAGGCCTGGAAGCTGGATGCGGATCTGGATGCGCCCAAGCTTGGGGGCATCTACCCGGGTCTGGGAGGGGACATCAAGGGCCAGGTGCGCGTCACCGGCAACCAGCAGGCGCCGCGCGTGAATGCCGACCTGGTGTCGGGCCGACTCGCCTACGCGGGCACCGTCCTCAAGGAGACCGTCATCAAGGCCAACGCCCTGGTCGGGGTGAAGCCCGCCGGTGAGGTGGCGGTGACGGTGGCGAGCCTGGCGCAGGGGGAGACCAAGCTCTCGCAAATCGCCCTGAACCTGAGCGGCGATCTCGAGCGCCACGGGCTCACCTTGACCATGAAGGGGGATCCGCTGGCGGCAGACCTCAGCCTGAATGGCAGCCTGCGCGGTGACCGCTGGCGTGGCACCCTTGCCGAGATGAAGCTCAAGACCCCCCTCAAGCGCTGGGCGCTGGCCGCCCCCTGGTCTCTGGACCTGGATCTGCCGAAACAGCAGCTGACCATGGGGGATCTCTGCCTCGCGTCCCAGAAGGCCAGTCTCTGCGTCAAGGGGAGCCGGATAGCCCAGTCCCAGGGCAATCTGGAATTTGCCCTGAACGAATTTGATCTCAAGCGGCTGCGCCCCTGGTTGCCGGACAATTTCCGCTGGCAGGCGGTGCTGTCGGCCGACGGGCGCGCCAGCTGGCGCGGCAACCAGCCGACCCTGCACGCCACCGTGCGTACCACGCCTGGGACCTTCGTCGCCGACGAACTCAAGACCGACTACCAGCGCCTCGAGCTCGGGATCGATTTCGAGCGCCAGCAGGCCGCCATCCGGGTCGATTTCGCCTCCGAGCAGATAGGCAACATCGACACCGATCTGCTGATCCGGGATCCCGCTGGCCGCGGCAACCTCGGCGGTCAACTCAGGTTTGACGATCTGAAGCTGGCGACCTTTGCGCCCCTCATTCCCGAAGTGCGCTCCCTGCAAGGGGTCATCTCGGCGGATGCCCGCTTCGACGGTACCCTGGCTGCCCCCCTGCTGTATGGCGAGCTGAACCTGAAGGAGGGGGAGGTTCAGACCCACTCCGACATGGTGACCCTCTCCAAGCTGGTGACCCGCCTCAAGATAGAAGGCAACCGGGCCGAACTCGACGGCTCCATGATGGTGGGCAAGGGCCCCCTGGTGCTGGGGGGCTGGCTGAGCTGGGCACAGCAGCCGGTGACCGGCAGCCTCACCATTCAGGGCAAGGAGCTGGAAGCCCAGTACCCGGGCATGGGCCGGGTCAGGGTGACACCTGACATCGCCATCTCTCTCGGGGAGGAGACCAGGGTGACCGGTCAGGTGGACATCCCCTGGTCGCGCATCCTGGTCAAGAGCCTGCCAGACAGCGCGGTAGCGGTCTCCGATGACGTCACCGTCATCTACGACGATCTGCCGCCGGTCCCCAAGGCGGCACCGCTGCCCATGGAGATCAGGCTCGCCATCCGGCTCGGGGACGACGTCCGCCTTGAAGCCATGGGACTCAAGACCAAGGTGGGAGGGGCCCTCAACATTCGCCAGGATCCCTCCAAGCCGCTCTCGGGCAACGGGCAACTGGAGCTCAGGGACGGGCGCTTCAAGGCCTATGGCCAGAACCTCATCATCAAGGAGGGGCGGATCCTCTTCTCCGGCCCCATCGATCAGCCCTATCTCAACATCGAGACCTATCGGGATCCGGACACCATCGAGGACAACGTGACCGTCGGGGTGCGGGTGACGGGGCCGGCCGCCAAGCCGAAGATCACCGTCTATTCCGAGCCGCAGATGGCGCAGTCCGAACAGCTCTCCTATCTGTTGCGGGGCAAGGGATTGCAGACCAGCGGCGAGGATGGCGGCTTCAACGGCCTGCTGGTGGCGGGGGCCGTGAGCCAGGCGAGCGGCGTGGTCTCCAGCATCGGGGAATCCCTCGGCATGAGCGACGTGGCCCTCGATACCGCAGGCAGTGGCGATGACACCCAGGTGACCCTGTCGGCCTACCTGCTGCCCGGCTTGCAGTTCCAGTACGGGGTCGGGGTGTTCAGCCCCATCGCTGAATTCAAGCTGCGCTACGAGCTGATGCCAAGGCTCTATCTGCAGGCCATGAGCGGGGTGGCCCAGGCGGTGGATATCTTCTATCGCTTCACCCTGTAAGGGGCGCGGATGACAAGACAGATGCCTGGGGAGACGTTTATCCCCCTCTGCCCGACCTGCTGATGACAGCTGTCGCCAGCAGGTTCGGGGTGAGAGCGTGTATATATTGACGGGAGGCTTGGCCTCCCGTTTTTTTGTAGAAGAAGGGGATTTGTGGAAGCCAGAAAAGCGAAAACCCGGCACAAGGCCGGGTTCTCTGAAAGATGGTGGAGGGAGAAGGATTCGAACCTTCGAAGGCAGAGCCGTCAGATTTACAGTCTGATCCCTTTGGCCGCTCGGGAACCCCTCCACGGGGCATGACCTGATTGTGCGCACTTGAATGGTGGAGGGAGAAGGATTCGAACCTTCGAAGGCAGAGCCGTCAGATTTACAGTCTGATCCCTTTGGCCGCTCGGGAACCCCTCCCCAAGTGCGAGGCGCATACTAACAGATCTGTCGCGCTTGTGAACCCCTCTGCCGGGATTTTTAATGCTTAAAGGATCGGGTTGATGGCCGATAAGCAATGAAACCTTCATTTCCAAGATTTATCTTATGCTGCCCAGTGCGATTCGTGACCGCTTGCTCGTGGATGAGGCCCAGTTGGGCCAACGGCTCAACCAGGATCTCCGTGCGGGGGACCGTGCCGACTTCAGGCTGCATCTGGCGCTGCTGACTGATGCAGTGGAAGAGCAGCCCTGGTTTGATGCCCCGCCCAAGCCTGCGTCGGGTGAGATGGATTGGCGCTCCCGTTTCGGTCTGATGCCCCGGGCGTCCCTGCAAGGCGGGGTGGAAGAGAGCGATGCCACCAGCCTCAACGAGCGTCTGCAACAGGGCGGGTGCATGACGGATGTGAGACTCTGGCTGGCGCTGCGCTCCCCGCCACTGGTGAGCCGAACGCCCGCGCTGGATCCCGCGGTGTACGATAACCTTTCGGCACTGGGTCGCGAGCGATGGCAGGCCCGACCTATGGGCGCTGACTCCAGGGAGGAGGCTCCGCTGATGATGCTGCCGCTGCTCGATGAGCTTGCGCAAGGGGTGGATGCCAGGCTGCGCTGGCTGGGGTGACGGCACGGTAGAATGCAAAAGGCGGGATAACCCGCCTTTTGCTTTATGAGTGGTGAACCTTGTCAGGCGTCTGCTTCGTCCGGTTGGGGCACTTCCTTGCCGGCGGCACGACGGGCGATGGGTTTTTCCGTGTGACGGTTGAGCTGGCGTTCCAGCTTCTGGCCCAGGTCCGTGATGGCAGCATAGAGATCCTCGTGCTCTGCCTGCGCAAACAGTTTGCCGTTGGGAATGCCGATAGTGGCTTCGACGATATACATCAAACGCTCTTTGGAGATGATCACATGGGGTGTGATAAGAGGCACCTGAAGACGCTCGAGCTTTTCAAAACGGGATTCAATGCGCTCGCGGATGGCTGGGGTGATGTCGATGATTTTACTGGTCATTTCGATTTTCATAATGGC
The DNA here is from genome assembly GCF_027705505.1 of Aeromonas sp. QDB56. Classification (NCBI taxonomy): domain Bacteria; kingdom Pseudomonadati; phylum Pseudomonadota; class Gammaproteobacteria; order Aeromonadales; family Aeromonadaceae; genus Aeromonas; species Aeromonas sp. QDB56. The sequence continues at coordinate 2,969 of NZ_JAPDBZ010000041.1, read as the reverse complement.
CCCCTTCGGGTCGTCTTGCTTGTGTCTTAACCTCCAGATTACCCATGTCGCCAAATCAAAATGTGATCTGCGTCACGAAAAATCCCCTTGGGAATCCCGCTGTCCATAAATTGTGAGCTTTTCCCGTTTCATGCCAAAAACCGCTTGAGCTCAGTGAAACAGGCAGGCAGTATCAGCAAATAGGATCGTTTCTGTCCCCCCTCGGCAGCGCCTTGTGTCGACCCGATGTTTGGTTTTTGCCGCATAGTCTCGAATTTTCTCCACCCACATCGCCTCATCGCATCGCAAAATCATTGCCATGCGCCGGTGGAGATATGCGCGCAAACGGATATGCTTTTCTGCAGGAGTCGGGGTGGATAACGTGGTTGTAGTGGTTGGAGTCGTAGATGAAGCAGCAAGCCACCCAGATGATGTGGTTTTATGATCGGCAGCATGGGCAATGGAGCCTGTCTGATCATGTCTCTTGTGAACCCTGGGCAGGGGAGGAAGCCCACCCCTGGGCCACCCAACTTGAGCGGGAAGATGAAGCGGGTTTCGCCGATTTTCTTGCAAGACTCCACGATTCCTGCCAGCCAGGCCAGTTCATCGGTCACCTGCGCGATGAGGACGGTAAGGTACACCACGCGCTCTGGTACGGTCAGTATGTGCCTGCACAGGGGCTCTGTTGTGGCTGGCTTGCCCCCCTCGAAATGATGCATCGCGAGATGGATCGCGCCAACTCCCCCGCAGGCGTGACACCGCCGCTTCCCATGTTGCAGGCCCCCTTGCTGGCCAAGCTGGCGCAGGCGCTCTCCGCCAAGACGGGGCTCGATTTTTGCCAGACCCTGGTCAACGAGCTGGCCCATATCCTGGGAGCCACTGCCGTCTGGCTGACGGAGCGGGTCGGTCTCGACAGGCTCAGGGTGCTGGCGAGCCACGGCATCGACGTCAAGGAGTATGCTCTCTGTGACATGCCCTGCCAGCAGCTCTATCGCCAGGGGGCCTCCTGCGCTGTCCCCGTGAGTGAACCCCTGACCGGGTATCCTGACCTGCCCCCGGGCCAGCACTATTACGCCCAGCCGCTGCTCGATCGCAACGGTCAGATCCTGGGCCATCTCGCCCTGCTGTTCCCGAGCCAGACCCGGACCACGGATCTGGACTCTGTCCTGACCATCTTCTCGGTGCGCATGGTGGCCGAGTTGGAGCGCCTGCAAAGCGATGCCCTGATGCGGCTGTCTGCGGTGGCCTTTGAAACTCACGAAGGGATCATCATCACGGATCCCGAGTTCAAGATCCTGCGGGTCAATTACGCCTTCAGCCAGATCACCGGCTTTGACAACCAGGGGGTGATTGGTCTGCATCTTGGCAACGATCTCTGGTCGGGGTTGGGAGGGCTGGGTTACGAGCTCAACGCCCTGGATCGCTGGCAGGGGGAAACCCTGCGCCTGCACGCCGACGGTCACGCCTATCCCCAGTGGGAGATCGTCACGCCGGTGCAGGATGAGAAGGGGGGGATCAGCCACTATGTCATCTTCTTCGAGGATATTTCCGAGCGCAAGGCGGCGGAGCGCCGCATTCAGGATCTCGCCTTCTATGACGAGCTGACCGGCCTGCCCAATCGTCGTCAGCTGCACGAAACCCTGACCCAGGCGTTCACCGATGCAAATCGCAGTCACCTCATCGGGGCCCTGCTGTTCATCGATCTCGACCACTTCAAGACCATCAATGATTCCCTGGGTCACGCCACCGGCGACTGGCTGCTCAAGGAGGTGGCCAGCCGTCTCAAGCGGCTGGTGCGCCAGGGGGATTGTCTGGCCCGTCTCGGCGGCGACGAGTTCGTGTTGTTACTGCCAGCGCTCTCCATCAGCCCGCCCCAGGCGGAGATGCAGGCCGACCTCATCGCGGAGCGGCTCATCGGGGAGATCGCCGCCCCTATGATTTCAGAGGCCAGGTGCTGCACATCGGCGCCAGTGTCGGCATCACCCTCTTTCCCGGTCGGGAGCAGGAGGCGGGGGATCTGCTCAAGCAGGCTGACACCGCCATGTATCAGGCGAAATCGGCGGGCCGCAAGACCCGGCGCTTCTTCGATGCCTCCATGCAGTTGCAGGCCGACCGGCGTCTGCACATTCACAACGAGCTGCGCAGTGCCCTCGACAATGGGGAGCTGACTCTCCACTACCAGCCCCAGCACATGGTGGCGGAGGGAGAGATCATCGGTGTCGAGGCGCTGATCCGCTGGCAACCCCCCGGGCGTGCCCTGGTGTCGCCTGCCGAGTTCATCCCCATTGCCGAGGAGACGGATCTCATTGTCGACATCGGCAACTGGGTATTGCACGAAGCCTGTACCCAGTACGTCTCCTGGGAGGAGAACGGGATCCACGTCCCCCAGCTCTCGGTCAACGTGAGCGCCAAACAGTTCCATGCTCCCGACTTCGTCGATCGCATTCACGATGTGCTGGCGGCCACCGGCATGGATCCCGCCTGCCTCAACCTGGAGATCACCGAGTCGGTGGTGCTGGGTCATGCGGAAGACACCATCAGCAAGATGGCGGAACTCAAGACCCTGGGCATCAGCTTTGCCATCGACGACTTCGGGGCGGGGTACTCTTCCCTGAGCTACCTCAAGCGGCTGCCGGCTGACGAACTCAAGATCGACCGCTCTTTCATCCAGGATATTCCCAAGGATGGTGACAACATGGCCATCGTCGAGGCCGTGATCGCCATGGCCCGCCACATGGGGTTCAACGTGACGGCGGAGGGGGTGGAGTCCCGCCAGCAACTGGAGTTTCTGCAGGCGCAGGGCTGCCATTTCTTCCAGGGATACCTCGCCTCCAAGCCGCTCCCTGTTCCCTACCTTGAACGCTATGTCAGCCGCCAGGTACGCGGTGATCGCCCCGTCTGCACCGATAAAAATAGGTTCTTCGCGGGATCTTGGGGAAGTGGAAGTTGACAGACAGGGTGCTGGTAAACTGGCTGTCTCCAAACACACC
>NZ_JAPDBZ010000040.1:0-31187 GCF_027705505.1 Aeromonas sp. QDB56 | reverse complement strand
ATGTTATTCACGCTGGCCAACCTGTTTCGGGCGGACCAAATGATACGTCAGTGGGAGAGATCTCACTAAAAACTGGGAATAACGCCTTAAATGGCGAAGAAACGGTCTAAATAGGCTGATTCAAGGCATTTACGGGAGAAAAGATCGGCTCAAACTGAAAAAATGAAATGACTGAGTCAGCCGAGAAGAATTTCCCCGCTTATTCGCACCTTCCTTAGCAATGGCGACCATCCGGTCGCCTTTTTAATTTCTATCGCAGTCCAATCAGCAAACTCACCGAGCCGGTCGCTTGGCACCATTCCCTTTGGCCGCAGGCTTGCCGCCTTGAGTGGCGGGTTTGGCGCCCGGCTTGGCAGAGCCTGCACGGGTCGGGGTTTTACCCTTGTGAGCGGGCTTGCCAGCGGGTTTACCCTGACTTGTGCCCTGCCCTGCGCCCTGCGCGGCGGGCTTGCCGTTGCCCGAGCCTTTCTGGAGCTGAGACCCCACCGGTTTGCCATTGCCCGCCTTGCCGCCATGTTTGCTGGTTGCCGGGGCATTCCCTGCACCAGTCTCGCTACGGGCGGCCTTGTTGCCAGCCCCATTGCCGCGCTGATGCACGATATTGCTATGACGAGTCAACGCAGGCTTGAGGCCCTTGTTGCGGCTGCGCTCGGCCTTGGCTTCGCCACGGCCTTCCGGCGGCACCAGGCAGTCGGGGCCGTTGCCGATGAGGTGGCCCTTGCCCATCTCCAGCAGGGCTTCGCGGATCATCGGCCAGCCGGCCGGATCGTGGTAGCGCAGCAGCGCCTTGTGCAGGCGACGGCGACGCTCCCCTTTCACCACGAACACGTCCCCGCCCTGGCGGCTCACCTTGTTGAGCGGGTTTTTCTCGGTGTAATACATGGTGGTGGCGTTGGCGAGCGGCGACGGGTAGAAGTTCTGCACCTGATCGAGCTTGAAGCGGTTTGCTTTAATCCAGAGCGCCATGTTCACCATGTCTTCATCCGTGGTGCCCGGGTGGGCGGAGATGAAGTAGGGGATCAGGTACTGCTGCTTGCCCGCCTCTTTGGAGTACTTGTCAAACAGCTCCTTGAAGCTGTAGTAGCTGCCCATGCCGGGCTTCATCATCTTGGAGAGCGGGCCCTCCTCGGTGTGTTCCGGCGCGATCTTGAGGTAGCCGCCGACGTGGTACTTGGCCAGCTCCTTGATATAGCGCGGATCTTCCACCGCGATGTCGTAACGCACCCCGGAGGCGATCAGGATCTTCTTGATGCCCTTGAGGTCACGCGCCTTGCGATAGAGGTTGATGGTCGGGCTGTGGTCGGTATCCATGTGCGGGCAGATGGTCGGCCAGACGCAGGAGGCACGGCGACAGGTCTGCTCGGCCTTGGGGCTCTTGCAGCGGAGCTTGTACATGTTGGCTGTGGGGCCGCCCAGATCCGAGATGACGCCGGTAAAGCCCGGCACCTTGTCGCGGATCTCTTCGATTTCTTTAAGAATCGACTCTTCCGAGCGGCTCTGGATGATGCGCCCCTCGTGCTCGGTGATGGAGCAGAAGGAGCAGCCGCCAAAGCAGCCGCGCATGATGTTGACCGAGGTCTTGATCATGTCGTAGGCCGGGATCTTCTCGTTGCCATAGGCCGGGTGCGGCACCCGCTGGTACGGCAGGCCGAACACCCCGTCCATCTCGTCGGTCTCGAGCGGGAAGGCAGGCGGGTTGACCCAGATGATGCGATCGCCGTGGGCCTGGGAGAGGGCGCGGGCGCAGCCCGGGTTGGTCTCGTGGTGCAGGATGCGGGACGCATGGGCGTAGAGCACCTTGTCCTCCTTCACCCGCTCGAACGCCGGCAGCTTGACGTAGGTCAGCTCCCACGGCTTTTGCTTAGGGGGTTGTACCAGGATGGGCTTGGCTTCCTGCTCCATCGGCGCCGTGCCTTCGTCATCGCTGCAGGGCGCCCCTTCCATATAGGGGTTGGGGATGGGATCGATGCGGCCAATCTGGTCGAGCTTGCTCGAATCCACCCCGCGCCAGCCCGGCAGCGGCTCCTTGCGGATCACCGCAGTGCCGCGAATGTCCTGCATGGTGTCGATGGTCTCGCCACCTGCGATACGGTGAGCCACCTCCACCAGCGGCCGCTCGGCGTTGCCATAGATGAGGATGTCGGCCTTGGCGTCGATCAGGATGGAGCGACGGATGGTCTCGGACCAGTAGTCGTAATGGGCGATGCGGCGCAGGGATGCCTCGATGCCGCCGATGACCACCGGCACCTCTTTATAGGCCTCTTTGCAGCGCTGGGTGTAGACCAGAGTGGCGCGGTCCGGCCGCTTGCCGCCCACATCCCCCGGGGTGTAGGCGTCGTCGTGGCGCAGCTTCTTGTCGGCGGTGTAGCGGTTGATCATGGAGTCCATGTTGCCCGCCGTCACCCCGTAGAAGAGATTGGGCTTGCCCAGGCGCATGAAGTCATCTTTCGATGACCAGTCCGGCTGGGCGATGATGCCGACCCGAAAACCCTGGGATTCGAGCATGCGGCCGATCACCGCCATGCCGAAGCTCGGGTGATCCACGTAGGCGTCGCCTGTCACCAGCACGATGTCGCAGCTGTCCCAGCCGAGCTTGTCCATCTCCGCGCGGGACATGGGCAGGAAGGGCGCCGTGCCGTAGCACTCGGCCCAGTAACGGGGATAGGAGAAGAGGTTGGTAACCGGCTGCATTTTGACCACCTGGAACAATTCGGGTCGCGCATTATACCGGCAGAGCCAGGCGGGGGCGACGGCTTTTTGCCCCTACAGAACGCGAGGGGAAGGGGCTCCTTCGAGCGGGCGCGACAGGTCGGCGTGACAGACTCCGATCTCATCAACAAGCAGGGCGCCCATTGGCGCCCTGCTTGCTGTCATGCGGGTCGGCACGCTAGGCCGCCGGTTTGTCACGCCCCTCGGGGGCCACCGCCCCCGGCACCGGGGAGGGACTGGCCGGGGTTGCCGTGGCCAGTACCTCGTCCACCAGCCTGTCCCGCGCCCCCGTCATCCCCGCGCGTCTGGCGATCAGGTGATAGATGGCGGGCACCACCAGCAGGGTCACCAGGGTCGCCAAGGACAAGCCGAAGAAGACCACGGTTCCCACGGCCATCCGGCTCTCGTACCCCGCCCCCATGGAGAGCATCAGGGGCACGGCGCCGATGATGGCGGTGAGCGAGGTCATCAAGATGGGGCGCAGGCGGCGCACCGACCCCTTGATGATCGCCTCCTCGAACCCTTCACCCCGCTGGCGCAGCTGGTTGATGAACTCGACGATGAGGATGCCGTTCTTGGTCACCATGCCGATGAGCATGATCATGCCTATCTGGCTGTAGATGCTGAGCTCCTGCCCCGTGAGCCAGAGGCCGAGCAGGCCGCCGAAGATGCCGAGTGGCACCGTCATCATCACCACCGCCGGGGTCAGCAGGCTCTCGAACTGGGCCACCAGCACCAGATAGACCACCAGCAGGGCCAGGCCGAACACCAGTGCCATCTCCCCCTGGTTGTCGCGATAGTCCTTGGACTCGCCGGCATAATCCACCGACATGCCGGTGGGCAGGTGATCCGCGGCCCAGCCATCCAGGAAGTCGAGCACCTCCCCCAGGGTGTGGCCGGGGGCCACGTCCGCGGTGAGGGTGACCGCCTTCTGGCGCTGGTAGTGGTTGAGGCGCTGGGGACTCGCCACCTGGGTGACGGTCGCCAGGGTGGAGAGGCTCACCATCTCGCCGCTCGCGGCCTTCAAATAGATGCGGCTGATGTCGGAGATACCGTTGAACTGGGTCTGGTTGGCGCGCAGGTAGACATCATACTCTTCACCCCTGTCCACATAGGTGGTCTGGCTGACGCCGCCGAGCAGGGCCTGCAGGGAGCTTGCGATGGTGGAGACCGGAATGCCGAGCTGGGTGGCTCGCTCCCGCTCTATGGTCACCTGCAGCTCCGGGGTCTTCTCGGCATAGTCGAGATCCGGGCTCTGCATCAGCCCGCTTTGGGCCGCCGCCTCCTTGAGCGCCAGCCCCTGCTGGTTGAGCTCGCCGTAATCGGAGCCTTGCAGCACGAACTGCACCGCCGCGGTGGAGCCGCCTCTGAACCCCGGCTGGAAGGTGCGGATCATCACGTCGGGGATGCCGGCGAGGCGGCCGCTCAGGGAGCGGCCAAACTCGGTGGCCGTTTCCTCCCGCACCGCCCAGTCGCTGAGCTGGATGATGGCCATGCCGGTCTGATCGCCGCCGCGCCCGAAGGCCGGGGTGCTGAAGCTCATGGCCTGCACCACCCCCTGGCCGAGCAGCGGCAGGATGGCGGCCTCCACCTGCTGCATGTTGCGCTTCATCCGCTCGATGCTGGTGCCCTCGGCCCCTTTCACGAAGACGTAGAGCACGCCCCTGTCCTCGGTCGGGGTGAGGCTCGCGGGCAGCTTGCCAAACAGGGCGCCGATGCCGCCGAGGCAGAGCAGCAGCACCAGGGGCATCCAGACGGCGCGGCGCAGCACCCAGCCCAGCAGGCGGCGGTAGCGTTCCTCCACCCAGCCAAGGCCCCGGTCCAGAGTGGCGGTCAGGGCGTTGGGTTTATGGACGGCGCGCATCAGCCAGGAGCCCATGGCCGGGGTCAGGGTCAGGGCCACCAGGGAGGAGAAAAGCACGGCGAGCGACAACAGAATGGCAAACTCGGTGAAGAGCCGGCCCACCATGCCGTCCATGAAGGCGATGGGCACGAACACCATCACCAGCACGGCGGTGGTGGCGATGACCGCGAAGCCCACCTCCCGGGTGCCGTGCCAGGCCGCCATCAGGGGGGATTCCCCCCGCTGCAGGTGGTGGTGGATGTTCTCCACCACCACGATGGCGTCATCCACCACCAGACCGATGGCGAGGATCAGCGCCAGCAAGGTGATGAGGTTGATGGAAAAACCCAGATACCAGGCACCGATAAAGGCCGAGATAAGGGAGACGGGCACAGTGATGGCCGGGATCAGGGTGGTGCGCCCCTGGCCGAGGAAGAGATAGAGCACGGCCACCACCAGCACGGCGCAGATGGCGAGCGTCTCGTACACCTCGTCGATGGCCTGCTTGATGAAGATGGTGGAGTCGTAGTCCACCTCCAGGCTGGCCCCCTCCGGCAGGAAGCGCTGCATCTCCACGAGCTTCTTCTCGATGCCCTGGGCCACGGCCAGGGGGTTCGCGGTGGACTGGGCGACGATGCCGATCCCCAAGCTCTCGCGGCCGTTGCGCTGGTAGGCGCTGTCTTCGTTCTTGGCCCCCACCTCCACATCGGCGATGTCGGCCAGGTAGATGCTCTCGCCGTTGGCGGCGGTCGTCACCGGCAGGGAGCGGAAATCCTCGGCGCTGTGATAGAGACGCGCGATCTGCACCGCCATGGTCATGCTGTTGTTGCGGATCTCCCCCCCCGGCAGCTCGATATTCTCCCGCTTGAGGGCGTCCTGCACGTCTGCCACCGTGATGCCACGGGCGGCCATGTCGGCGGGGCGCAGCCGCACATACATCACCTGGGTCAGATCGCCGGAGAGGGAGACCTCGCTCACCCCGTCCACCAGGCTCAAGGGATCCACCAGCATGCGGTTCGCGTAGTCGGTCAGGGCGGTGCGGTCCATCTGGGTGCTGCTGAAGTTCAGCCAGATCGCCACGTCGCCGTTGCCGTTATCCTTGGTCACCATGGGCTCGTCGGCGTCGTCCGGGAGCCTGGGCCTCGCGCGGGAGATGGCATCGCGCACGTCGGAGGTGCCCTCCAGCATGTTCCAGCCGAGCTTGAACTCCACCGTGATGGAGGAGCGCCCCTTGCGGGTCACCGAGTTGATGTTCTTGATGCCGCTGATGCCGGAGAGCTGATCCTCGATGGGCTTGGTGACCTGGCTCTCCATCACCTCGGGGGCCGCCCCCTCATAGGTGGTGGTGATGGAGACGGACGGAGTCTGCACATCCGGCATCTCCCGCACGGTGAGTTTGCTGAAGGCCACCAGGCCGAACACGGTGAGCAGGGCGCTGATGACCACCGCCACCAGGGGACGGCGTACTGAGATATCGGAGAGCCACATCAGCCTTTCACCTCGCCCAGATCACGTACCTGGGCGCCGTCGCGCAGATTGACCAGCCCCTCCACCGCGATGCGATCGCCGACGCTGAGCCCCTTGAGCACCCAGACGGCCTCGCCATGGGTGTCGCCAAGCTCCACCGGCACGCGCTTCACCCGTCCGTCCGCCTCCAGGCGATAGACGAAGCGCTGCTCGCCGGCATACTCCACCGACTGGGCGGGGATCAGGGTCATCTTCTGGGGTGGCAGAGAGAGATCCACGTTCATCAGCATGCCGGGACGCAGCTGGCCACCGGTGTTGGGCAGGATGACGCGGGCCTTGATGTTCTGGGTGTCGCTGGAGATCCGGCTGTCGAGGGTCTCCAGCACGCCGGAAAAGGATTGATCCGGCCAGGCCGAGCTGGTTGCCGTCACCGCCATGCCGGGGCGCAGCAGGGAGAGGTAGCGCTCGGGCACCGCCAGATCGAGCCGCAGTTTTGCCAGCTCGTCCAGATGCAAGAGCACGTCGCCGCTGTTGACCAGGGCTCCTTCGCTGAGATCGATGAGGCTGACGGTGCCGTCGAAGGGGGCGGCCAGGGTGCGCAGGGAGAGCTCGTAACGGGCCGCATCGACCCGGGCCTGGGCCTGGGCAACAGTCGCCTCCTGCCCCTCCAGCTCCGAGGTGGTGACGGCGCCTCGCGCCACCAGCTTGCGCATGTCCCGCAGCTTGCGGACCTCGTCGCGCACGCTGGCGCTCTGCTCGGCCAGCTCCGCCTGCTGCTTGCCCGCATCCAGGGCGATCAGGGTCTGCCCCTGTGTGACCTGCTGGCCGGAGCTCACCGCGATGGTGGCAATGCGGCCGGTCACCTCGGGACTGATGGCCACGGAGCGATTGGCCGCAAGCTTGCTCACCAGCTTGATGGAGGGCTCGGCCAGGCTCTGCCTGACGGTTTCGGCCCTGATATTGATCTCTCTTGGTGCAGGCTTGCTGGCAGGTTCAGCCTGCCGCAGATGCCAGGCGCCCGCCGCCAGCAATAGAAGAAGAGGGAAAAGCCACAGCCACACGCGCGTTTTCATCACAAGATCCATGCAGTCAAAGAGAGAGGAAGAAGAGATAGCTTCATCAAGGATGGCACCATGTTACCCCCTGACTATGCCGTGACTATGTATAAATGTGACAAAACGTAACAGTCCGGTGAGAAGATCATCAAAAACGCATCTTGTCGGCACGCGCGTCAGGGTTCTGCCTTACACTGATGCCGACTCTCGCCATCTTCCGGTACGCCCATGTCCATTCCCTCCCCCGCCTTTGCCAGATACCGATTGCAGTGGCTGCTGCTGGGCCTCGGCCTGCTGCTGCTGTTGCTCGCCCTGCAACATGCGTTTCGCCAGGTTACCGAGATCAACAAGCGTGACACCATCAACGCCGCGACCCAGCTCAGCAGCCAGCACCAGCGGATGGAGACCTTCCTTGAGGCCATGCGCGGCCAGGCGGAGGAGCGCCTGCGCAGCAATCCCCAGTCCGTGCTCTCTCGCCAGCTCTATCAGGCGCTGCAATCCGACGGGGAGCACGGCATCAATCTGGATCGCATCCCCGTCGATCTGCCCCCGCCCTCATCGGCAACCTGACCGGGCAGGGCCCGCTGCCCCATGACGGCAGCGAGCGGCAAGCCAGAATACATCTCGCCCTCAGCCTCTCCCCCCTGCTCGCCACGGCCAGCAAGCTGCTGGACAGGGACGTGGCCTGGATCTACTTCACCGGTACGGACAATTTCATCTACCTCTATCCCTGGGTGCCATCCAGCCAGTTTCGCTTCGATCCCGTGATTTACAGCAAGGCCTACTGGCAGGAGGCGATGGCCAGGCATCCCCACCTGGAGCACGCCATGCTCTCGCGCCCCTACCAGGATTTTGCCGGACGGGGGCAGATGATCACCCTCTCCCAGCCCATTACCCAGGGCGGCCAGATCATTGGCCTGCTCAGCATCGACATCCAGACCGTCACGCTGGCGCAGACCCTGCACCGCCTCGCCCCCCGGATTGGCACCCTGTTCCTGCTCAACGCCCATCAGCAGATCCTCGCCAGCAGCCAGTCCGGTACCGCACCGCCCCCGGTCAGGACGGCGCAGTCAGCGGAATATGAGTGGCAACAGGGCGCCTTGCAGCTCGTCTACCCCATCCCGGAGACACCGCTCTCCCTCATCCATCGCATCCCGCTGCTGCCTCTGCTGCAGACGCTGTTGTGGCAATCGGCGACGGCGCTCATCACCATTCTCTGTCTGGTGGTGGCGACCGTCTCCAGCCTGCGTGCCCAGCGCCTCAACCGCCGCCTCAACTATCTGTCGCGCCACGATGCCCTGACCGGCGCCTTCAACCGCCACTACTTCGATGCCTTCGAACACCGCCAGGCCCTGGCAGGCCGCCAACGCATCGGCGCCATCATGTTTGACTGCGATCACTTCAAACAAGTCAACGACCGTTTCGGCCACGGGGTGGGCGATCAGGTCCTCATCCGTCTGGTGCAGCTCTGCCAGTCCCTGCTGACACGGGAGTGCCACCTGATCCGCTGGGGCGGCGAGGAGTTCCTGCTGCTCGTCGCCGATGAAGCGATCCCTCTGGCCCCCTTGGCCGAGCGGCTTCGTCTGTGCATAGCAGAGCATCCCTGGAGCGCCATCGCGGCCGAGCTGAAGGTGACCGTCAGCCTGGGCCACTGTCGCCAGTCACCGGCCATCTCCTTGCAGGAGGTGATCCGCCGCGCCGATATCGCCCTCTATCAGGCCAAGGCCAACGGCCGCAATCGCAGCGAAGCGTGGCAGGATGACGGGCAGGAGAAGCCGGAGTAAGCTGGACTCCCACTTCATGTCAGGAGACGCAACTGTGTCACGAAAACCCCGTCTGGGATTGGCCCTGGGCAGCGGTGCGGCCCGAGGATGGGCCCACATCGGCATCATCCGTGCCCTGGAGCGACTGGGCGTCAAGCCGGATCTGGTGGCTGGCTGCTCCATCGGCAGCTTTGTCGGCGCAGCCTATGCCGCTGGTGAACTGGACAAGCTGGAGAGCTGGGTGCGCGGCTTCAGCCGCCTGCAGGTCATGGGGCTGCTCGATCCTGCCCTCTCAGGCGGCCTGTTTCGCGGTGACAAGGTGTTTGGCATCGCCGCCGGCCATCTGGGGGATCCCGCCATCGAAAGCCTGCCGCTGCCCTTTGCCTGCGTCGCCACCGAACTCGATACCGGTCGCGAGATCTGGTTGCAGGAAGGGCCGCTTCGCCAGTGTGTGCGCGCCTCCTGCGGCATGCCCGGCCTGCTCACCCCGACCCGGGTGGAGGATCGCTGGCTGGTGGACGGGGCCGTGGTCAACCCGGTCCCCATCTCCCTGGCCCGCGCCATGGGAGCCGAGGTGGTGATCGCCGTCAACCTCAACACCGACATGCACCAGCCCTGGACCGACGAACCGGACGAGCCCGTGCAGGGGGGGCTGCTCAGCCAGTGGTTGAACCGGGGCGAGCGCGAACCCAGTACCCCCGGCATGTGGGGGGTGATGACGGGCTCCATCAACATCATGCAGGAGCGCATCACCCGTGCCCGGATGGCCGGGGATCCCCCCGAGATCCAGCTCTGCCCGCGCCTTGGCAACCTCTCCATCATGGATTTCCACCGCGCGAGCGACGCCATCAACGAGGGGGAAGCCTGTGTCGAGCGCAACCTGGAGCAGCTCAAGGAGGAGCTGTCACGACTCTGCCTGATATGAAGACATATCGGGGTAAAAGACAAAAAGAGCGCCAATAGGCGCTTTTTTGTTTCTGGCGACGCGGCTCAGAACAGCCCCAGCCCCTTGAGCATCACTACCAGGATCAGCAGCGGCGACACATAGCGGATGATGAAAAACAGGGGCCTGAGGATGGGCAGCGATAGCTTGCCTCCATTGGTCAGCGCCGTCGTCATCCGCTCGAATCCCCATACCCAGCCCACAAAGAGGCAGAGGAAGATGCCGCCAAGGGGCATCAGCACGTTGGAAGAGACGAAGTCGAACAGATCGAAGAAGGTTTTCCCGCCAACCTGCACATCCGCCAGCGTGCTGCTCGAGAGCGCACAGGTCGAGCCGACCGCCCCCAGTACCAGCAGGTTGATCAAGGTTGCCCTTATGCGGCTCATGTGAAAGCGCTCGGAGAGCACCGAGACCGGCACCTCCAGGATGGAGAGCATGGCCCCGGTGGCTGCGATGGCGGAGAGCACGAAAAAGAGCACCATGAAGAGGTGTCCAAACGGGATGCTGGCAAAGACCGCGGGTATGGTGATGAACAGCAGGGAGGGGCCTGCGCTCGGCTCGAAGCCAAAGGCAAACACCGCCGGGAAGATGGCGATCCCCGCCAGCATGGAGACGAAGAGATCCGCGCACATCACTCGTACCGTGGTGAGAGGGAGGTGCTGATCATCGCGAAAATAGCTGCCATAGGTCATCATGCAGCCCATCCCGATGGAGAGCTTGAAGAACGCCAGCCCCATGGCCGTCAGCACGACGCCTGCGGTCACCTTGGAGAAATCCGGCGAGAACAGGAAATGCAGTCCTTCGCTTGCTCCGGGCAGAGTCAGGCTGCGCACGCCTATCACCAGCAGCAGGATGAAGAGCAGTGGCATCAACCGCTTGGTGACCGCTTCGATCCCCCTGGAGACCCCCATCAGCAAGATCCCCCCCATCAGGGCCAGCACCAGCCACTGCCAGAGCAGACTCTGCAAGGGATCCGTGATGAGTGAATTGAAGGCAGCACCCGTGACGGCGGGATCGGTGGAGAGGATCTCGCCGCTGGCCGCCTTGAAGATGTAGGCAAACACCCAGGCCGCCACCTCGGAGTAGAACGACATGATGAGGAAGGCCGCGCTCACCCCCATGGCGGCGATCAGCCACCAGGGTTGCCCCTTCGGAGCCAGCTTGATGAGCCCGCTGACCGCATCCGTCCTGGCCTCGCGCCCCAGCATGATCTCGGAGATCATCACCGGCAATCCCACCAGCAGAGTGGCGATGACATAGACCAGCAGAAAACCGGCGCCACCGTTCTCACCGGTCAGATAGGGAAACTTCCAGATATTGCCGAGCCCGACGGCAGACCCCAGGGTCGCGGCCAGCACGCCAAAGGTGCTGGTAAACCCATCTCTGGCTTTGGTAATGGATTGGCTCATCGTTGTCTCGCTGTGTGGATCACCGCCTGAATTAAAAGGGTCGGAGTGTTCCGTGGATTAATCCAGCCCGACAAGATGATTTAGTGAAAATCGCCGTTGACCGCACACAACGCATTATTTAATTAAATAATCATCCATTTTGACAAATAAAAAATGCCGCCTCGAGGGCGGCATTTTTATCAAGGTTGAACTGAATCAAGCCTTGGCAATATCGTCCGGACCGATCTGGCCGATTTCGGCGACTTTCTTGTCAGCCAGCAGCCAGAGGGTGAACTTGTGCAGATCGGGGTGGTGGGCCAGGGCAACCAGGAAGGCGCCTCCGACTTCACGGTAACCCAGTTCATAGTTCTTCAGGGTGGTTGGGGGGACGCCCAGCAGATCGGCAAACTTGGGACGGCTCAGGCCTACCGCTTCGCGGATCTGACGGATCTTCTTGCCAACAGTTACGATATTTGAATTCATGTGTTTCATACTCCGTTCGGCGGATTGACTCCACCTTTATTTTTCGCGACGACTCGTAGTCAAGTGTATCAGTTTTGAACGGACTCGTTATGGTCGAGCCTCTATCTATAATCAGCGTCTTTCGACGACAACCCTTCACAAACCTCGGGGATGGTAATCGCTGCGTCGCCTCAGGTAAACAGTCTCGAAAAGAAACCTTTCTTGTTGCCCGGCCATCCCTCGTATAATTCGCCGGTTATTTCCAAGAGAGTCATCAACATGGCATTTCCCGGCATCATTTCCCGTCTTCATTCCGACCCGGACTCCCTCCCCCGTCAGCTCGCCCAGGGTCTGCAGACCCGGGCCGAAGCGTTCTGGCTGCCCATGGCCATGCAGGGGGACGCCGCCACCGTGCTGGCGGCCCTCCCGGACAGCTGCAGCCTCTATCTTGAAGGCCAGACGACGCTTCCCCTGCGCAGCCACGACGGCGTCGTGGCAGAAAACGGCACCCTGGCACTGGGCAATGGTCACACGATGACGCTGGCCAGGGAGAAAGGCGATGGCGGCATCGTGCCGGAAGAAAGCCTCGCCGAGATGGCCCAATGGCTGGAAGCGGGTCATCGGCACTTCATCTGCTCCACCGCCGTCCAGCCCGTGGCGCGGGCCATCCTCAACATCTGGCCTCTCGATCCCTACCTCGCCCGTCACTTCTTGCTCAGTTTCACACCCTTGCTGTGCGAAGCAACTGAGGCGGACTATCTTGCTGTCCTCTCGGTCAGGGCGGGTGACGCCACCCTGCGGCACGCTTGGGCTGAGGCTTATATGAAGCTTGAGAAGAAACTGCATCGCGCCTACTTGGATCACTAATAAATCCCAAGAAACAGCCAGTTATCCCTACGACACAATTTGCCCCATCCCTTATCTGTGAGCTTGATCATGTTTTGAAATGGGCATAAAGTGCGCCACGTCATCGGAATGACGTCGGCTGTTCGTGGCGGAGTATGCATTGTCGACAGTGCAACCCGCGCACTTGTGCACCCAGATACGTGCCTCCTGGATGGATCTAGGATCCCTGTTCGCACCAACGTCGTTGGTCGACAGAGCCAGCAGCTTACATAAATTACAAAGTGCGAAGCACGTGAACAACGTGCCATCTCAACGAGGATTATTTTATGATGAAAATGGCTCCTTCCCTGATCGCCATCGCTATGGCCACCATGGGTGCAACTGCAGCTCACGCCGCTGACGACATCTACTTCGGCGCCGGTGTTGGTGCAACTCACTTCAACGGTCTGAACAAGATCGAAGGCGTGAACGTTGGCGAAGAAGATGCGGCTGCTGCCAATGCCTTCGTTGGTTACAACTTCAACGAATACTTCGGTTCCGAGCTGGGCTACCAGTACACCGGCCGTGGCAACACCGACGGCAACCGTTACGAGAGCCAGGGTGCCACCCTGTCCGGTATCGCTCGTCTGCCGCTGGGCAACGATTTCTCCCTGTTCGGTGAAGCTGGCGCCTACTGGGGCCACACCGACGGTCTGGGTACCAGCGATACCAAAGTATCCCCGCTGGCCGGTGCCGGTGTGACCTACAAGGTCAACGACGCGCTGGATCTGCAAGCTCGCTACCGCTACATGTGGGACGTGGCTGACCTGCACGCCGACAACGTACGCTACAAGTCCAACCAGAGCGTTGCGACCCTGGAAGCCGTTTACCACCCGTTCCGTACTTCCTACGTAGCGCCTGCTCCGGCCCCGGTTGTTGAAGAAGCACCGGCCCCGGCTCCGCAAATCGTTGAGAAGAACTTCGCCCTGAACTCCGACGTGCTGTTCGCCTTTGGCAAAGACAGCCTGAAGGCCGAAGGTGTGCAAGCCCTGAACGCTCTGTACCAGCAAATCGTTGAGTTCCAGCCGAAAGACGGCAACGCCGTTGTTGTTGGTTACACCGACCGTATCGGTTCCGACGCTTACAACCAGAAGCTGTCTGAAGCTCGTGCCCGCACCGTTGCCAACTTCCTAGTCAGCAAAGGTATGGCTGCCAGCAAGGTTGCCATCGAAGGTCGCGGCGAAGCCAACCCGGTCACCGGCACCAAGTGTGACGGCGTCAAGGCCAAGGCTCAGCTGATCTCCTGCCTGGCTCCGGACCGTCGCGTAGAAGTTCGCGTATCCGGCGTACAAGAAGTTCAAAAGTAATCTGACTTCGCTCAGGTAACGTAAAAAAGGGGATGCAACGGCATCCCCTTTTGCTGTCTCTCTCCTCCCCCCAGCGACACTCTCTGTCTCACCTTTTCTCCCCTTTGCTCCCCTATTGCGGCCCCGCGACACCGGTGTCGGCGCTGCATATCTGTGCAGAAACTTGATCACGCTGATTCAAAAGAATACAGTAGCAACGCTTGTAAGACATTGGATGAACTATTAAAAGTGCTCAGTGCCCGGTTAGTTGTCCATGGAGAAACAGCTTCATGAGAATCCAGGTTTCCATCCATTTTTTATTCAAGCCGTCCGTGATCCGCTCACGGTGTCGCACATGAAGTGTCATCTGAGGCCGGCATAACAAAGAGTGCGCAGTACGCCCATAGCACGGCAACTCAACGAGGATAAAACGATGAAAATGAAAATGGCACCAACCCTGATTGCTCTGGCCATTGCAGCCATGGGAACCACCACCGCTCAGGCGGCCGACGACTGGTACACGGGTATGGGTGCAGGTTGGGCCTATGGCCACGACCTGGATACCTTCGGCCAGGATGCTGACAAGGACGCCACCGCGCTCTCCCTGTTCGGCGGTTACAACTTCACCGAGAACTTTGCCGCCGAGCTCGGCTATCTCTATGCCGGCAAAGCCGGCGTCGATGGCGTCGACTTCAAGACCCAGGGTGCCACCCTGTCCGGTATCGCACGCCTGCCCATGAATGACATCTTCTCCGTCTTCGCCGAAGGGGGTGCCTACTTCAACCACGTCAACGGTAATGGCCAGAGCGACAACGGCACCTCGCCGCTGGCGGGTCTGGGTCTGACTGCCAAGCTCTCCGACCTTATCGACCTGCAGGCCCGCTACCGCTACATGTGGGATCTGGGTGACGATCAGAAAACCTGGAAAACCGACATGAGCGTCGCCACCCTGGAACTGGTGATGCACCCGAACCGCACCACCTATGTGGCACCGGCCCCGGCACCGGCTCCCGAGCCGGTTCCCGAGCCCGTCATGGTCGACAAGAACTTCTCCCTGAGCTCGGACGTGCTGTTTGCCTTCGGCAAATCCACCCTGAAGCCGGAAGGGGCTGCTGCGCTCAACACCCTGTATCAGCAGATCGTCGACGTCCAGCCGAAAGATGGCAGCGCCGTGGTGGTGGGTTACACCGACCGCATCGGCTCCGATGCCTACAACCTGAAGCTGTCTGAAGCCCGTGCCCGCACCGTGGCCGACTTCCTGGTTGGCAAGGGTCTGCCGGCTGGCAAGGTTTCCATCGAAGGTCGTGGTGAAGCCAACCCGGTCACCGGCACCCAGTGTGACGGCATCAAGGCCAAGGCTCAGCTGATCGCCTGCCTGGCACCGGATCGCCGCGTCGAAGTGCGCGTCACCGGCGTACAGGAAGTGCAGCAATAAGGGGACAACCACCTGTTGCAAAAAGGGGCCATTCCGGCCCCTTTTTTAATGCCCGGACGGCACCGCCAGCGCGGGCAGCCCACCTGCCTGTCTCACCGATTTTCCATAC
Organism: Aeromonas sp. QDB56; assembly: GCF_027705505.1. NCBI lineage: Bacteria > Pseudomonadati > Pseudomonadota > Gammaproteobacteria > Aeromonadales > Aeromonadaceae > Aeromonas > Aeromonas sp. QDB56. The sequence goes on along the minus strand of NZ_JAPDBZ010000040.1, from coordinate 15,842 downwards.
AGATGCGTCACTTAAATGGTTAATGCGCTCACATCGCCTATACATAATGTTGGCTATACATAGCAAAGGGCTGGGAGCCCTATAACACCCAACATCGACGAGGATACGCGATGAACATAAGACTGAAACCTGTGTGGATTGCATTGGCATTGGCGACGAGTGCCGCCCAGGCGGCACCTGTTCACGACTGGTATGTGGGGGCTGGGGGTGGCTGGGCCTTTGCCCATGACATCGATGATTTCAGCCAGGACGTCGGCAAGGACGCGACCGCCATCAACGCCTTTGTCGGCTACAACTACAACGAGAATCTGGGGGCAGAGCTCGGCTACCTCTCCACCGGTGACTGGGATATTGCCGGCCAGGACTTCAACAGCAAGGGGGCCACCCTGTCGGTCATTGGCCGTTTACCGCTGGGGGACATCTTCTCTGTCTTTGCCGAAGGGGGCGGTTATCTCTATCACGTCGACTCCGTCAACGGGGGAGATGACAACCTGGCTCCCCTGGCGGGTCTGGGCCTGACCGCCAGACTGAGCGACTGGGTAGACATCCAGACCCGCTACCGCTACATGGTGCGAGTCGGGGACGATCCTGACAACGACAAGGTGGGCAGCGGTACCAAACGCTGGGTCAGCGACATCAGTACCACCACCATCGAGCTGGTGCTTCACCCCAATCGCACCGTCGCCGCAGTGCCGGTGGCCGCGCCTCTGGTCGTGGCACCGCCGCCCCCGGCTCCCGAGCCGGTGGATCAGACCTTCAACCTGAGTTCGGATGTGCTGTTTGCCTTTGGCAAGGCGGAGCTCAAACCGGAGGGGATGCAGGCACTCGACGCCCTCTACCAGCAGATCGTCGACGTCAAACCCAAAGATGGCAACGCCATGGTGATGGGCTACACCGACCGCATCGGCTCGGATGCCAACAACCAGGCACTGTCGGAGGCCCGTGCAAGCACGGTCGCCAACTTCCTGATTGGCAAGGGGCTGCCCGCCGACAAGGTGAGCATTCAGGGCAACGGCGAGAGCAACCCGGTCACCGGCACCCAGTGTGATGCCATCAAGGCCAGGGCTGCCCTCATCGACTGCCTGGCCCCGGATCGCCGGGTCGAAATCCGGGTCACCGGTGTCAGCAATCCCGCCGAGCCCGCCCCCGCCGAGCAACCGGCACAATAACCTCCTCTTCCTTCACAGCCGTGCACAAAAAAGGGATGCCGAGGCATCCCTTCTGCGTGTCTGTCCCCTTGGGATCAGAAGGAAGTACGACGATAGCGGCGGTACTCGGGGCGCCAGAAGTTCGCCTCGATGGCCTGATCGATCACATCATCGGGGGTCTGCACCGCCTTGCCCTGCAACATGGCGGTCTTGGCCACCATCTTGGCGATGTAGCGGGAGACCTGATGGATGTCCGCCAGATCCGGCAGCAAGGAGCCCTCTTCCCCCTTCACCAGGGGTGAACAATCCGCCAGGGCACGGCTGGCCGACATCATCATGGCATCGGTCACCCGGTTGGCACCGGAGGCGATCACCCCAAGGCCGATACCCGGGAAGATGAAGGAGTTGTTGCACTGGGCGATGACGTAGCGCTTGCCCTTGTACTCCACCGGTGCGAACGGGCTGCCGGTGGCGACCAGCACCTGGCCGTCGGTCCAACGAATGAGATCCGCCGGGGTTGCTTCCACACGGGAAGTGGGGTTGGAGAGCGGGAAGATGATGGGACGGGCACAGTGCTTGTGCATGGTCTTGACCACCTCTTCGGTAAACAGACCCGGCTGGCCGGAGACCCCGATCAGGATGTCCGGGCGACCGTGCTCCATCACCTCCAGCAGGGAGATGTTGTCCCCCACCGGCCACTCCTTGATCCGCTCGACCGGCTGGGAGAGCTTGCGCTGGAAGTCGAGCTGGTTGGGGATCTTGTCGGTGATGAGACCGAATCGGTCCACCATGAAGACCCGGCCCCGCGCCTCGGCGTCGGTCAGCCCTTCGGCCTTCATCTGCGCCACGATCTGCTCGGCGATGCCGCACCCGGCACTGCCCGCCCCGAGGAAGGCGACCCGCTTCTCGGAGAGTTTGGCACCGGAGGCCTTGCAGGCGGCGATGAGGCTGCCCAGGGTCACCGCGGCGGTCCCCTGAATGTCATCGTTGAAGCAACACAGCTCATCCTTGTAGCGGTTGAGCAGCGGGGTGGCATTGCCCTGGGCGAAATCCTCGAACTGCAGCAGGATGTCCGGCCAGCGGCGCTTGACCGCCTGGATGAAGGCATCGACGAACTCGTCGTACTCTTCGCCGGAGATGCGCGGATGGCGCCACCCCATGTAGAAGGGGTCGTTCAGCAGCTGCTGGTTGTTGGTGCCCACGTCCAGCACCACCGGCAGGCAGTAGGCCGGGGAGATGCCGCCACAGGCGGTGTAGAGGGAGAGCTTGCCGATGGGAATGCCCATGCCGCCGATGCCCTGATCCCCGAGACCCAGGATGCGTTCGCCATCGGTGACCACGATCACCTTGACGTTCTGCTTGGTGGCGTTTTGCAGCATGTCATCGATCCTGTCCTTGTCCGGATAGGAGATAAAGAGGCCGCGAGCACGACGATAGATGTTGGAGAACTCCTCGCACGCCTTGCCGACCGTCGGGGTGTAGATGACCGGCAGCATTTCGGTGAGATGATTGTTCAGCAGGCGGTAGAAGAGCGTTTCGTTGGTATCCTGGATGTTCCGCAAATAGATGTGCTTGTCCATGTCGTTGCCAAACGCCATGAACTGGCGATAGGCACGCTCTGCCTGCTCTTCGATGGTTTCGATGTTCTGGGGCAGCAGACCTTCCAGATTGAAGCTGCTGCGTTCTTCGCTGGTGAAGGCGCTGCCCTTGTTGAGCAACGGCGTCTCCAGCAGGGCTGGACCTGCGTAGGGAATGTAGAGGGGACGTTTTTGATTATTATCTTCAAACATGGATCTGTACCTTGACTGTGTGGCCCGTCGATCCTATGGGCTTGAGCCAACAATTTCAAAGGGTTTGCACCTCCCTTGCGAAAGGTTTGCGACCCAGTCGACGAAAGGCCCCCGGAGTCTGACCCGTCAGACGCCGAAAACGGTTGGCAAAGTTGGCGCCGTCGCTGTATCCGACCCGGGCCGCCAGCTCGGCCAGCGGCCAGTTGGTGTAGAGCAGCAACTGGCGCGCCTTGTTCATGCGAAGCCCGGTGAGCCAGGCCATGGGGCCCATGCCGAACACCTGCTGGCAGAGCCGGTGCAGATGGGGCACCGAGCAGGCCATCTGGTCGGCCAGCAGGGCCACGCTCCAGGGCTCGTCCAGACGTGCCTCCACCCGCCGAAACAGCGCCTGTAGCCGCAACTCCGGCGTGCCGCGCACCTCCCCCTGCAGGGTCCGCTCCAAGAGCGCCAGCAGCAGGCTCAGCAGCTGGGGCTGGAGCGGCGAACGTATTCCCTCCCCCTGCATCAGGCTGAGCAGGTGGTAGAGCTGCTCCCCCTCCTCCCCCTGCCAGATGCGATGGCCAAGCCGGTGCAGATGCTGCCAGCGCGGCACGTCGTCAAGCAGGATCCAACTGGTATGCCAGGCTTCCCCCACCAGCCTGAAGCCCCCCGGCACGGCGGCCGGGAGAAAGACCAGGGCTCCCGCCGGGATGGGCTGCTCCCCGCCATCGGTGAGCAGGGCGCCCCCCTCGTCATGGCTCACCATCAGGATATGAAACTCCGGTCGGTTGCGGCGGATAAGGTAGTGCTCCCGTATCGTCGAGAGGCCGGTCAGGAAGACGCCTGCCTCCCCAAGCAGGGGCAGCCCTTCGCGTCCCAGCATCCGCTCTTCGCAGGCCGGGGCGATTTCCAGACACTCGCTGATAAATGGCATAGCACCTCAACAGGATAGTTTTGCACAAGAAAGCCGAGAGAGGCTCACAGTGAAGCCTCCCGATATCACCCCTATCATACCCACGACAAACCCTGATTTTTACCAACCCGGTTAACATAAATGAATTATTGGCAAGCGATTTTAAAACAAACCACCGATCGCGAGTTCATGACGCGACTGTGGCGACTGGCCCTGCCGGTTTCGCTGCAATCCATGATGTTCTCCCTGCTCGGCCTCATCGACATCATGATGGTGAGCCAGCTCGGCACCACGGCTGTGGCGGCGGTCGGCTTGGGCAACCGGGTCTTCTTCTTCAATCTGCTGGTGATAGCGGGGCTCTCGGGCGGGGTCTCGGTGTTGGCGGCACAATATTTCGGCCGTGGCGAGATGGCCGGGGTGCGCCGCTCCCTGGCCCTGGCCCTGGTGGGCGCCCTGGCGGTGAGCCTGCCCTTTGCCCTCGTCTATGTGCTCTCACCGGGCAGCGTGCTCGGGTTTGCCAGCCAGGAGCCCGCGCTGCGCGAGCTGGCCGACGAGTTCCTGATGATCACCGGCGCCACCATCCTCTGCACCGCCGTGGTGGTGCCCCTGGAGTCGGCCCTGCGCTCGGTGGGCAATGCCGCGGCGCCGACCCGCATCGGCATCATCGCCATCATCGCCAACGTCATCCTCAACTATGCCCTCATCTTCGGCCATTTCGGCGCCGAGGCCATGGGAGTAGCCGGTTCCGCCTGGGGCACCACCCTTTCGCGTCTGCTGCAGACCGCGCTGCTGCTTGCCTATGTGTGGCGTGCCGAGCCCCGTCTCATCCCGCGCAAGCAAGACTGGCTCGCCGCCTTCAGGCGCAAGGAGGTGGTGCGCTTCACCCTGATCGCCCTGCCGCTGTTGCTGCACGACGGGCTCTGGGCCTTCGGCATGCTGCTCTACGGCTTCCTCTACGCGCACCTCGGCACCGACGCCCTGGCCATCATGACCACCCTCGGCACGCTGGAGAGCATCCTCATCTCCCTCTTCTTCGGGCTGGCGGTGGCCTGCTCCACCCTGCTCGGTCACCGGCTCGGGGCAGAGGAGTATGACGAGGCCTGGCAGCACTCCCAGCTCTTCCTGCTGCTGGCCCCCGTCGGCGCCCTACTGGTGGGGACCGCCGTCTGGCTGATGCAGGGCAGCCTGCTGCAATGGGTCGGCAACCTGCCGGGCGAGCTGATGACTGAGGCCGGCCAGGTGCTCGCTATCATGTGTCTGGGCATGCTGCTCAAGGTATTCAACATGGTGGGGATCGTCGGGGTGCTGCGCTCGGGGGGGGACGTCAACTACAGCATCTTCATCGACATCGTCGGCATGTGGTGCATCGGCCTGCCGCTGGCCTGGGTGGCGGTCAGCCTGCTGGGCTGGCCCCTCTCCTGGGTGGTGGCGGTGGTCCTGCTGGAAGAGCTCTCCAAGGTGCTGCTGGTGCAGCGCCGCATTCGCCAGCGGCGCTGGCTGCGCAATCTGGTGCTGGGATAAGGGAAGAGCGCAAAGCGGGAAATGCGGGGTCATATCAATGACAGAAAATCCCGCTTTGCAGTATGCTGGCCCCCTCTTCAATCAGAGGCGGGGTGCGCCGGCCATGCCGACCCTTGTGCCCCTGCCCAGTAGTCGTTTAAGGAGACGAGCATGCAACCACAAAAAGAGCGGATCACCGAGACTGCCCTGCTGGAGATGGCCAACAAGATCATTCGTGAACACGAGGACTTCATCCACGGCATGCGCGCCGACTCGGTGGAGCAGAAGGGGGACATTCTGGTGTTCAAGGGGGAGTTCTTCCTGGCAGAGGACGGCACCCCGACCGGCAAGACCATGGCGGTGTTCAACATGTTCAAGCTGCTGGCCCAGCAGCTCTCCGGCAAATACACCCTGGCCTGACGCCTGCCCCGTCATCACCGGATGCCGCCCTCAGGCGGCATCCGTTTTTGTGCGCCCTGCATCGCCCGCGGGTTTGCCGGCCTCGGCCACCACGCAGTTGCGACCCGCCATCTTGGCCATGTAGAGGCACTCGTCCGCCCGGTTGAGCAGATCCTCCACCCTCTCGCCACGCTGGGCCAGGGTCAGACCGATGCTCACCGTCACCTCCAGCAGCTCGTCGGAGGTGGGGCTTTTCACCAACCTCGCCTCCACCGCGACCCGCAGCCGCTCCGCCACCCGCTTGGCTTGTGCCAGATCCGTGCAACCGGGCAACAGGATGGCAAACTCCTCCCCGCCGTAACGCCCGAGCACCATGCCGGGCTCCAGTTGTTCCGACAGGGTGGCCGCCACCTCCTTGAGCACCGCATCCCCCGCCAGATGGCCGAAGGTGTCGTTGATGCGCTTGAAGCGGTCCAGATCCAGCAGCAGCACCGCGAAGGGAGCCTGTTTGCGGATCATGGCGGCCCTCGCCTTCTCGAGCTGCTTCATCAGCAGGCGGCGGTTCATCATGCCGGTCAGCTCGTCCGTGGTGGATTCCCGATAGAGTTGCAGCAGCATGTTGAGCTGGCCGCACTGCACCCAGGCGCTGGCGATGGCAAAGAGCCCCAGCAGCCAGACCTGATTGAGGGTCTGCACGCTCCAAAGAGGCTGGCCCACCAGCAACCAGTTGCCCGCCAGCATGGTGGCCAGAATGCCCCCCGCCAGTTGCAGGCTGAGGGAGAGGGGAATGGGGAAGATGGCGAACAGGCTGATGAGCAAATAGGGGAAGGCCATGTAGCCCGCCTGCATCTCCTGATCCGCGCCGAAGCTGTGCAGGCAGATGAGGGAGAAGAGCATCATCACCGCCATCAGGTAGCCCAGCGCCAGCTTCATGCGCTCGCGCTTGAAGTGGATGAGATAGGAGAGGGGGATGAGGGGCGAGAGGGCCAGCAGGCAGAAGATCCTGACCTGGAACAGCGCCTCGAACTGGATGGCTGGCAGGGTCAGCCAGTCCACCAGGACCCAGCTCGGGAGCCCCGCCATCAGCAGACAGGTGAGCAGCCGCAGCCGCACCGTCATGAAGCCCATCCGGGTCAGGGTAAAATCTTCGGAGTGGGCGCGGGCACTCCAGAACTCCGACAGCTTCAGCATCCAGAGTCTCCATCTTCGAACCGAGGGCTCATTCTACACCGTCCCCATCCTGATGCATCAGCCTCCCTCCCCTTTGTGAGGGATCGGTCTCACACAAACCGGCGGATCTTAATCGCCACAGGAAAACGTTTCAACCCATCAGGAAATAAACGATTTTGCGCTCAATTAGCGCTGGAAAGCGCGATGCCAATCACTAAAATAGCGCCCAATTTTCTCCCATCCCCCCACACATTCGAGGTATTTATGGAACAGGCTGCCGCCCCAAGCGCCATCCGAGAGGCCCATCCCCCCAGGCGAGCCCACAGCGAACTGGTCTACGGCATCGAGGATGTCCCCCCCCTGCCCCAGACCCTGTTCGCCGCCCTGCAGCATATGCTCGCCATGTTTGTCGCCATCATCACCCCGCCCCTCATCATCGCCAACGCCCTCGGCCTCCCTGCCGATGACACCCGCTACATCGTCTCCATGTCCCTGGTCATGTCCGGCATCGCCTCCTTCATCCAGACCCGCCGTTTCGGCCCCCTCGGTTCCGGCCTGCTCTCGGTACAGGGCACCAGCTTCAACTTCCTCGGTCCCATCATCGCCTCCGGCCTCGCCCTCAAGCAGGCGGCCATGCCCACCGACGATCTGCTGGGCACCCTGTTCGGCACCATGCTGGCAGCGGCCCTCACCATCGTCGTCATGAGCCGCTTCCTGCACCTGGTCAAACGGATCATCACCCCGCTGGTGACCGGCATCGTGGTATTGCTCATCGGCCTGACCCTCATCAAGGTAGGGCTCATCAGCATGGGGGGCGGCTACGGCGCCCTGGCGGACGGCAGCTTCGCCAGTCACACCAACCTCTTTCTCTCCCTGCTGGTGCTCGGCCTCATCGTGCTGATGCAGCGCAGTCGCAACCCCTGGCTGCGCCTCTCCGCCATCATGATCGCCATGCTGGCGGGCTATGCGGTGGCACTGCTGCTGGGCAAGGTGGCTGCTCCCACCTTCGACGGCCCCCTGGTGATGGTGCCTGTTCCGCTCCACTACGGGCTCGGCTTTGACTGGCAGCTGTTCGTGCCGCTCGCCATCATCTTCGTGGTGACGGCGCTGGAAGCCATAGGCGACATGACCGCCACCTCCGACATCTCCGGCGAGCCGCTGGAAGGGCCGGTCTACATGGCGCGGATCAAGGGGGGCGTGCTGGCAGACGGCGCCAACTCCATGCTGGCGGCGGTCTTCTCCACCTTCCCCATGTCCACCTTCGCCCAGAACAACGGCGTCATCCAGCTGACCGGTGTGGCCAGCCGCCACGTCGGCCTCTTCATCGCCGCCATGCTGGCCCTGCTCGGCCTGTTCCCGGCGGTGGCGAGTCTGGTACAACAGATCCCCGAGCCCGTGCTCGGCGGCGCCACCATCGTCATGTTCGGCACCATCGCCGCCGCCGGGGTGCGCATCATCTCCCGGGAGGAGCTGGACCGCCGCGCCCTGATGATCCTAGCGGTGTCGCTCGCCATGGGTCTCGGAGTGGCCCAGGTGCCCGAGGTGCTGCAACACCTGCCGGAGCTGGCCAGGAGCGTGCTCTCCTACGGCGTCGCCACCGGCGGCCTCACCGCCATCCTGCTCAATCTGCTGCTGCCCAGGCGCGCCGTCGCACAGGCCTGACACTCCGCCATCCTTGCACCAAAGCCCCGCCATGCGGCAATGCTGTTCACTTAAGAGAATTTGAGTTCCAGTCCACGTAGTATCAGGGCTAAAAAATGAGGGAGGCATGATGCCTCCCTCTTTCTATTGCAAGCCACGCTGGATAAAGGCTGAAGGAACATCGACTGGAAACAGCCTTGCTCCCCCAACTCAAGTCGCATTTATGAATAATTAGTCAAAAATGTGATTATCTGAACAGCATTGCCGCCATGCGGGGCTTTACCTTGTTTGCCCCCGCGCGTACTGTGCTTGGCAGCCTCTGCCAAAGGATGCCTCTCATGCCTTATACCCTGCAGCCCCCGCCGCCCGCCCACCAGACACCCGACCAGATCCTGGCCGAGGAGCAGCGCTGGCTGCGGGAGTGCGCCGGTGACGGCGAGCCCAGAGCCCTCCTCTGGCAGGGCCCCCAATGCCTCATCGTCACCCGCAAGGACACCCGTTTGCCCCGCTACCAGGCCGCCTGCGAGCAGCTTGCCGCCGAGGGCTGGCCGGTGTTCGTGCGCGACAGCGGCGGCACCGCCGTGCCCCACGGCGCCGGCATCCTCAACCTCTCCCTCATGCTGCCCCGCACCACCACGGATCTGGCCCACTACTACCGGCTGCTGGGGGCGCCCCTGCTCGCCCTGCTGGAGGAACACGGTCTTGCGGGCAGCTACGACTTCGTGCCCGGCTCGTTTTGCGACGGCCAGTACAACCTGGTGATCGGAGGGCGCAAGGTGACCGGCACCGCCCAGCGCTGGCTGGCGCCGGGCCGGGATCACGACGGCGCCGTGCTGGCTCAGGCCATGCTGCTGGTGGCGGGGGATGTGGACGAGGGCACCCGGATGGCGAGCCGCTTCTACGAACTGGCCGGGGGCGAGCTGCGCTTTGCTCCGGGCACCTCCACCACCCTGGCCCACGCCATTGGCTGGCAGGGGGAGGAGGCGGCCCTGGTGAGCCGGGTGAGCAGGGCGCTGGCGCAGCGGCTCACCGGAGATATTCCCTCCCCCTGACCCCCTGGGGGCAACAAGCGCCGCCATTCATTGCGTAAAATGCAAAAAAGCCACGATGAGCGTCGTAGCTTTTGCGTATTTCGCACAGATATTGTCAGCGGAGCCGGGATCAAGCCCCGGGTTTTGCCATCCCAGCCCGGATCCCGGTTGACACCATGGACAGGAGCCCGGTGACAGGACTTCCCGCAGGCCCGCTTCTCATCAGGCCGTCTGCGGCTCGGGCTCGGATTCCGTATCCCGGTCCCGGCTGAAGTAGGCGCGGGTCTCGGCAATCACCACGTGGCGCAGGCCGATGAGGCCGATGAGGTTGGGCACCGCCATCAGGCCGTTGACGATGTCGGCCAAGAGCCAGATCAGGTCCAGATGGAGGAAGGCACCGCTCGCCACCAGCACCAGATAGATGAGGCGGTAGGGTTTGATCGCCTTCACCCCGAACAGGTACTCGGTGCAGCGCTCGCCGTAGTAGTTCCAGCCAAGGATGGTGGTAAAGGCGAAGAACAAGAGGCCGATGCTCACCAGATACTGGCCCACATGGGCATCCAGCCCCTGGGCAAAGGCCAGACTGGTCATGGCCGCACCGCTTGCATCGCCGCTCCACACCCCGGTCACCACCAGCGTCAGGCCGGTCATGGTGCAGATGATGATGGTGTCGATGAAGGTGCCGGTCATGGAGACCAGCCCCTGCTCCACGCAGGAATCGGTCTTGGCCGCCGCCGCCGCGATGGGGGCCGAACCCAGGCCCGACTCGTTGGAGAAGACTCCGCGCGCCACCCCGGACTGGATCGCCAGCATAATGCCGGCGCCGACGAAACCGCCGGTGGCCGCATGGCCGGTGAAGGCGCTCCCGATCACCAGCATGACCGCATCGGGCAGGGCGCCTGCATTGTTCACCAGCACCCCGGCACAGGCGACGATGTAGAAGATGGCCATGAAGGGCACCACCTTGCTCGACACACTGGAGATGGACTGGATACCCCCCAGGGTCACCAGCGCCACGATCAGGGTCAGCACCACGGCGGTCACTTCACGGGGTACCGAGAAGGAGAGGCTCATGGCATCACTGATGGCGTTGACCTGGGGGAAGGTACCGATGCCGAAGAAGGCGACGCCGATGCCGAACAGGGCAAACAGCTTGGCGAGCGGCCTGGAGCCGAGCCCTTTCTCCAGATAGTACATGGGGCCACCCGCCATCTGGCCGTTGGCGTCCTGCTGGCGATATTTCACCGCCAGCAGGCACTCGGCGTACTTGGTGGCCATGCCGAACAGGGCGGCCATCCACATCCAGAACAGGGCGCCCGGGCCGCCGAGCTTGATGGCGGTGGCGACCCCGACGATGTTGCCGGTGCCGATGGTGGCGGAGAGGGCGGTGCACAGGGCACCAAAGCTGGAGACATCCCCTTGCTTGCCCTGCCCCTGATCGCGGCCAAAGACCAGCTTGAGGGCCAGCGGCAAACGCACGATCTGAAGCAGACCCAATCGCCAGGTGAGATAGATACCGGTCCCGACCAGCAGGATCAGCAGGGGGGGACCCCAGATAAAGCTATCGATGGCGGCGAGCGCCGATTGAATTGATGACATGCATCCTCCTTAAAAAACAACGATTAAGGAGGAGAAGGATGATCTTCCCATAGGTGTCGCGATCGGCCAGAGGCGATCGGATGCGGGCCAAGCCCAGGTACAACCATCCCATCCCCTCTGTCCTTTTGCCTGAGAGTTTCCGGCGCCAGATTGCGATGCAATCACGGTACCTTGCTCCTTCGGCGCCCGATTCAACGGGTCTCTCCAGAGTATCGTCCAGTAGCAGTCCACACCGGTTGCCCGGTACCTGAAAGATTCACTTCTTCGGTGGATGGTTGCCCATCGCTCTCCTGCTACCTTCATCCGAACTAGTTTGGATCAGGAAGCGGGCATGGTAATCCAAAAAATGTGAGCTGTCTCGCACTCCCTGGCCCCGGCGCCCCCTTTTTACCTGGCCTCAACCCCCGGGCCTGATGTTATTAGTTCGTTAACTATTAACAGCTTATCAAGCTCCCTTCGGAGGTGCTCCCCATCACGGCCCTGATCGCTCCCCGTATCAAGAGCCTGTTTCGTCTCGACCAGAAAAACTTGCCGACATATCCAATCAAAACGCTTGCACACAAACTCAATAAGCCGATAATCCCGCGCATAACTAAGCACTTTGCAAGGGAGTTATGCAATGTGCCTGGTGGGTCCCTCCGGACCGCTCGCCTGAGCCGGCCGTCGCCGGTTCAATCGCATATGGCTTGGGCATATCACGCCCCCTAAGGACTATCAAAAGAGAATGAACGAGACCCTGGTCGCACAAGATTACCGTCAGTTGGTTGAACAATTCGGCTCCCCCCTGCTGCTGCTCGACAAGGCAGCCGTCCGCAAACAGTATCGGGCCCTGGCGGCCGCCCTGCCCGATGTGCGCTTGCATTATGCACTCAAGCCCCTGCCCCACGAGGCGGTGGTCTCTGTCTTGAAGGAAGAGGGGGCCTGTTTCGATCTGGCCACCAATGGCGAAGTGGATCTGGTGCGCAGCCAAGGGGTTCGCCCGGGACGCTGCATCCATACCCATCCCATCAAGCGTGACAGCGACATCCGTTATGCCCTGGAATTCGGCTGCACCGTGTTTGTCTATGACAACCCGCTGGAGCTGGAAAAGTTCCTGCCCTACAAGGATGAAGTGAAACTGCTGCTGCGGGTCAGCTTCCCCAACCCCGAGACCAAGGTCGATCTTTCCAAGAAGTTCGGCTGCACCCCGGAGCAGGCATTGCCGTTGCTGCAACTGGCCCAGGCCAAGGGGATCAAGGTGATGGGGCTGTCGTTCCACGTCGGCTCCCAGGTGCCCCACGCCCATCGCCACGTGCAGGCCATCGACGCCTGCCGCGAGATCATGGAGCAGGCCTGGGAGCTAGGGCTCAAGCCCTGGGTGCTGGATATCGGCGGCGGCTTCCCGGTGGACTATGACGGCGGCGAGTTCGACATCGACGGTTTCTGCGCCCCGATCCGCGAGGCCCTGGCCAAGCTGCCCGCCACGGTACAGAAGATTGCCGAGCCGGGCCGCTTCATCAGCGCGCCAGCCATGACCTCGGTCTCCAGCGTGATGGGCAAGGCCCACCGCGGCGACAAGATCTGGTACTACCTGGATGACGGTCTCTACGGCAGCTACAACGGCCAGCTCTACGACCACGTCACCTACCCGGTGAGCACGCCCTATGCCCACGGCGAACTGCACAATGCGGTGCTCTCCGGCCCCACCTGCGACAGCGTGGACGTCATCCGCGACAGCATCATGCTGCCAGATCTCGAGATCGGCGAGCTGGTGGTGGGTCGGGTGATGGGGGCCTACACTTGGGCCTCCGCGTCCACCTTCAACTTCTTCCCCAAGGCGAGCATCCTGATCCTGGACAGCGCCCAGAAGCAGAAGCTGGTTGCCGTGGCCTGAGACCAGGACCCGCGCACAAAAAAGAGGGGACGCCGCGGCGTCCCCTCTTTCATTTCATCACCAGACTAGATGAACTGGCTCGTCAGCAGCCAGCCGGTGTAGGCGACGAAGCAGGCGAGCAGCACGCCCCCCTCCAGCCGGTTGATGCGCCCCTGCCCCTTGCGGCCCAGACACATCACCAGCAGCAACAGGGTCAGCCCCATCATGATGCTCCAGTCGCGGGAAAGCACTTCGGGCGCCACCTCGAGCGGGTGGATGCCGGCGGCGATGCCCACCACGGCCAGGGTGTTGAACAGGTTGGAACCGAGCACGTTGCCAAGGGCCAGATCGTGCTCGTTCTTGCGAATGGCGATGAGGGACGATGCCAGCTCCGGCAGGGAGGTCCCCACCGCGACTATGGTCAGGCCAATCACCAGATCGCTGATGCCAAAACCCTGGGCGATGGTCACCGCCCCCCACACCAGCAGACGGGAAGCCCCGATCAGCAGCACCAGGCCGACGATGAGCCAGAGGATGGCGCTCTTGAGAGACATCCCCTCGGAGACGATGTCCTCCTCGGTATCCGTATCCAGCGCATCCCCCTTGCCGTTCATGCCGGCCCAGATGGACCAGCCCATCAGCACTGCGAACACGGCCCCCAGAATGGCGGCATCCATCCGGCCCAGATTGCCATCGATGAGCAGGGCGCCGGAGAGCAGGGTGATGCCGAGCAGGATGGGGATCTCCTTGCGCACCACCTGGGAGGCGACGGCAATGGGGCTGATCAGGGCGGTCAGACCCAGGATCAGGGCAATATTGGTGATGTTGGAGCCATAGGCATTGCCGAGCGCGAGCCCGGGATTGCCCTGGGAGGCCGCCAGCGCGGAGACCACCATCTCGGGGGCCGAGGTACCAAAACCGATGATCACCATGCCGATCAGCAGCGGCGGCATACCGGCGTAACGGGCGGTGGCGGCGGCGCCGTCCACGAACTTGTCGGCACTCCAGACCAGCAACGCCAGTCCGGCAATCAGGGCAACAAAAGCCAGGGTCATATTGTTCTATCTCATCCACGGCAAACACGAGAGCCAGGCAAGTTGCCTGGCTCCATCCAAACGCGGCCTCAGTGTAACGGGGCCGCTTGCTATTTCAAGGTGTAATCAAACACCGATTAATCTTTCACAGCGCCGCCAGCAGGCTCTGGGCATCCGACACCTCGAACTTGCCCGGCGCCTCCACGAAGAGCCGCTCCACCACACCGTCGTTGGCGATAAGGGCAAAACGCTGGGCCCGCACGCCGCCGAAGGCCCCGGTCTCCTTGGCCAGACCCAGTGTCCGGGTCCAGCTGCCGTCGCCGTCCGCCAGCATGGTGATGTCAGAGGCGTTCTGTGCCTCCTGCCACGCCTTCATCACGAAGGCGTCGTTGACCGACAGACAGCACAGTTCCACCCCCTTGGCCTTGAACTCATCGGCCAGGACCACATAGCCCGGCAGGTGAGCGTTGGAGCAGGTGGGGGTGAAGGCGCCGGGCACCGCAAAGAGCACCACCCGCTTGTCGGCAAACAGGGCCTGGGTATCCTTCACCTGCTTGCCCTCGGCGGTGATAAAGGTAAATTCCCCTGCGGGCAGGGATTGACCGACCGTGATCATGATGACGCATCCTTCTGTGGTTCAAAGAGGCCCAGTCTACCCCATTCCACCAGAAGGCGAAGGGGTCCATCGAGCAGCAACAAAGCGATCGGGGAGCGAACGCCTGTCGCCCCTATTTCTGGTCTGATGGCAGGCGCCTTGCCTGCCAGGTGGCGATGGCGAGCAGGGAGTCGGGCGTGAACTCGCCCGCCCGATCGGCTATCTCGCCCAGGCTCATCCAGTGCACCTCGCTCACCTCTTCGGCCTGCAGTTGCAGCGGCCCCTGATAGTGACAACTGAACAGGCCGCCCCAGACCCGGTAGCGGCTGCCGCTCGCCTCCCCTTCGGCATAGAAGGTGCCGTAATCCTGTAGGGGCACGTCGCGGATCCCCAGCTCCTCGGCCAGCTCACGCCGGGCGGAAAGGGCCATGGCCTCCCCCGTGGTCACCACGCCACCGGCGCAGGCATCCAGCATGCCGGGGCAAAAATCCTTGCTCGGGGTGCGCCGCTGCACCAGGATGCGCTCAGCCTCATCCAGCACCAGGATGTAGCTGGCACGATGGCGCAGGTTTTCCTGACGCACCCTGGCGCGCTCGGCCACCCCGATCACCCTGTCCTGCTCGTCTACTATGTCCACCCACTCCACGTGCGGCACCTTTGTCATGTCTGCAATGGTCGCAGTATATCGGGCCCCGGACCCGGACTCTCACTACTTTTTCAACGCCGGGGCTGCACGCCAGTCGATCACAAGGCAGATTCATACAAATCTTTATCAAGTGTCACATCAGTGTCACGGTCCGTCGGCATAGTGTGCCCTGTCCAAACAACAGGGTCTCTTGCCATGAAGGTGTTCAAGCAGTGGTCTCCCCGTCGAATTGCTCGATATATCAAGAGCTTCCATCATGGAAGTTTCATTGTTGAAGCACTGGGGCGGTTTGAGTTTCAAGGGGGGATCATCGATGTGAAGCCGTTGAGCTGTCATCAGGCGCTGAGCCTGGCCCGGCAGATCAACCTGGCCGTGCGCGATCTGCGCACCTCCACCCTGTTGCCGGGCTGACATACTCCTTTCTGTCTGTCGTCGACTTCCATGTACACATTTGCCCGCCGCTCATTCGTAAGCGCCCTTGAATCGGCATCTTTTTTTCCCAAAATCAGCTCGTCACACTTGAAATCCATTACCTCTTCGCTGGA
>NZ_JAPDBZ010000039.1:0-31338 GCF_027705505.1 Aeromonas sp. QDB56 | reverse complement strand
CGAGATGACGTGAGCGCGTTAAGGATCAGGGTGTTCACGTTGGCCGGAATGGCTGTTCAACTTCACCGGAATACGCACCTCTGACATGAACGGCTGGCCACCCTCCATAAGGAAGGTGACAAACTGGATGATTGCGTCGGTGTTATTCATTGGGTTTTCCCTTTGGCGATTACAGAAATGGCGGCTCGCCAGAGAATGGCGGCCTCTTGGTGGAATCCTGCACGGTAGGCGATTACGGCGGCACGGCCTGCTTGCTGTGCGGCGCGGATGGCGGGTAAACTTGTGGTGTTCATAGTCGATGTGTCCTCATCGGTTGTGTTCCATGCCTCCGCAACTGCTGGAACAGTTGCGGAGGCTTCTTCTTTCTAGTCCTGGTAATCAGTCAGGGCGGTAAACCTTCGCCAGTCGGCGGCATTCCACGTGGGCCTAAGCGCCTTGGCTTGCTCCATGGTGATGGGGGCGGCTCCCGTACTCTCGCACCATTGGGCGCGCTCACGCTTCGATCTGTGCGCGGTCAGCGTCCCTTTCTGTGGGTTATGGCTCAGGTAGTTCATAGGGCAATGCCTCCGAACACGCTGTCGGTTAGCTGTTGCTTATGGCCGTTGCACAGATGGCTGTAACGCGCCGTCATGGTGATAGATTTGTGCCCAAGTACCTGGGCGATCTCTAACAGGCTGGCTCCGCTCTTGGCGAGCATCGAGGCGCAACTGTGCCGCAGATCGTGAAAGCGGAAGTCGGCGACCTCGGCCTCGATAAGGCAGGCTTTCCAATGGTGGTCAAAGTACTGAAATGGCCCGTGCAGCTTGCTGGTGTGCGGGAATAGGTAAGCGTCGCCCACTTGTCTGAACTTCATCAGCTCTTGAATCAGGGCGGGGGGAAGGGTCAGCACTCGTTGTGTGCCGTTCTTGGTGCGGGAAAGGTGAGCGGTTCTGGCCTTGAGGTCTACATCTGACCATTTCAGCCCCAGCAGCTCACTACGGCGAGCACCAGTAAAGACGGCCATTGAGATCAGCAAGTGCAGGCGGTCCCACTTGCTGGCCTTGGCTGCGGCCAGTAGGCGGGCCAACTCGTCATCAGACAGGGCTCTGGTTCTACCGTTGTCTTCGGTTCGCTGGCGAACTTCTCTAGCGGGATTGTGTTTGGTGTCGTGCTCGTCGTTAAACCACTCGAACACGGAGGAAAGGGCCGCTTTATAGCGGTTCAAGGTGGAATCAGCTTTGCCGTCCTTGGCGAGCGCATCGAGTGCGGCCTTAACGTGCTGGCGCTGGATTTTGCCCATAGGCTTGTCGCCAAGGCGCTCTGCCCACCATTGGGTGCGCGTAATGCCTGAACTATCGCGGCCATTGTACTGGTCGAGATACTGCCTAACGACTTCGGATAAGGTGGTGGTGTTCAAGGCCACGCTTGTTAAAGCGTCTGCCAAGTCATCGGATGCGGTGATGCGAGCCAGGAATAGCTCAGCTTCTTTGAGACGCGAAAAAGAACGGTCGATTTTCTCGCCGTTCCGCATGAACTGAACGCGGTATGTTTTGCCGCGCTTACCAACTACTGTTCTGACTTTCGCCATGATGGTTAAAACCTCTTTCGCGTAATTTCGCTTTAGGGAGTGTTTTAACCGCAGCTTTGGGGGTTTCTAGCGCCGCACTTGCCACGCTAACCTGTTGACCAGACAGGATTTTTAATGGTGCCTGAGGCCGGAATCGAACCGGCACGACGCGAACGTCGAGGGATTTTAAATCCCTTGTGTCTACCGATTTCACCACTCAGGCACCGCAATCGGTATCAAGTCCGCGGGCGGGCTTGTCAATATGGAGGCACGTTCCGGAGTCGAACCGGACTAAACGGATTTGCAATCCGCTGCATAACCGCTTTGCTAACGCGCCATGCAAAAGAGAGAAACTCTCTATTGTCTGAATTTGGAGCGGGAAACGAGACTCGAACTCGCGACCCCGACCTTGGCAAGGTCGTGCTCTACCAACTGAGCTATTCCCGCATCGGTCTGGCTGACTGCCTGACTGTGAGAACGCATTCTAGCGATGTTCCCCGCCCAGTCAACCAAAAACATTTAATACGCTGATCGTTCGGGTGTTTTTTACCCTTGTCCCACACTTTTGGCGCTCATGGCCGTTTCTCGGCGCCAGTGGCAGAGAAACGGCCATCTTCCCGTCGGGACTAGAACCGGGAGTGGTAGCTGAGATCGCCCCAGGCAGCCTTCATGTACTGGAACATGGACCAGAAGGTGAGCACGGTGGCCACGTAGAGCAGCACATAGGCGAGCCACACCATCCAGATGTCGTACTGCCAGATGAGACCGGTGAGCGACACCATCTGGATCATGGTCTTCCATTTGCCAATCCAGCTGACCGCCACCGAGGAGCGCTTGCCAAGCTCGGCCATCCATTCACGCAGGGCGGAGATGATGATCTCCCGGCCAATCATGGTCATGGCGGGGATGGTGACCCAGACGGTGTTGTAGTGCTCGACGATGACCACCAGGGCCGCCGCCACCATGATCTTGTCGGCCACCGGATCGAGGAAGGCGCCAAAGGCGGTGGACTGGTTCAGCTTGCGGGCAAGATAGCCGTCAAACCAGTCGGTTGCGGCCGCCAGGATGAAGACGATGGCCGCCGCCATGTAGGACCACTGATAGGGAAGGTAGAACAGGATGACGAAGACGGGGATGAGCAAAATCCGAAAGAACGTCAGCAGGTTAGGAATATTTGTCATTATTTTCAGCCACTTCTTGTATGCCGCTACATGGTAGCCCCAAGCCGATCGCGGATGCAACCGAACTGGCGCCCGCCTTGGTCCATTAATCCATCAATAACCTCAGGATGCCGGTCATTATGGCATTTGGGAGCCCCCTGCGTCACGGCTCTTGTGCGCAGGCGGCACGCCCTGATGCCCCCTGGCGTGACCTCCTTCACACCAAAGGCAACGCTAGAGCGAGTGCAATGCGTCGTGGATGGACTGGGCCAGCTCCTGGCTGATGCCGGGCACCTTGGCGAGCTCGTCCACCCCGGCTTTTTTCACCTCCTGCAAACCCCCCAGGTATTTGAGCAGCGCCTGCCGCCGTTTCGGCCCCACCCCGGGAATCTCTTCCAGGGTACTGGTGGTGCGGGCCTTTGCCCGCCTGGCCCGGTGGCCCGTGATGGCAAAGCGGTGGGATTCGTCGCGAATGTGCTGAATCAGGTGCAAAGCGGGCATGTCCGCCGGCAAATGCAGCTCTTCGTGGCTGTCCCCCAGGATCAGGGTTTCCAACCCCGCCTTGCGGGTCACCCCCTTGGCGATGCCCACCAGCAGCGGGTATTTGCCACCGAGAAACTCCAGCTGGCGTGCCAGGATCTCCTCCGCGCGGCGCAACTGGCCGAGACCGCCGTCGATGAAGAGCACATCCGGCACCTTGTCCGGCTCCTGCTGCTTGCCAAAGCGACGCTCCAGCGCCTGCTCCATGGCGGCGTAGTCATCCCCGCCGGTGATACCGTCGATGTTGAAGCGGCGGTATTCCGAGGAGAGCGGCCCCTCCCGGTTGAACACCACGCAGGAGGCCACGGTGCGCTCCCCCATGGTGTGGGAGATATCGAAGCACTCCATGCGGGCGATGGGGCTCTCGAGCTCCAGCAGCTCCTCCAGCTGATCGTAACGGGCGGTGATGGTGCTCTTGTGGGCGAGGCGCGAGCGCAGCGCGGTCTGGGCGTTGATGGAGGCGAGCTTGATGAAGCGGGCCCGCTCGCTGCGCGTCCGGCTCACCACCCGCACCTTGTAGCCGGCGGTCTGGCTCAGGGTGTCGGCGATGACGCTCTCATCCTCCAGCGCCACGTCCAGCAGCACCTCGCTCGGGATCTGCCGTCCCCCCTGTCCCGACAGATAGAACTGCAGCAGGAAGGATTGCACCACCTCGTCAAGCGGGGTATCGGCCGGCACTTTCGGGAAGTAGCTGCGCGATCCCAGCACCTTGCCCTGGCGGATGAAGAGCACGTGGATGCAGGCGGTCCCCTGCTCGAAGGCCACCCCCACCACGTCGAGCTCGTCCAGCACGTTGCCGCTCACCGACTGCTGCTCGGTGACCCGGCGCAGGGCCTGGATCTGATCCCGGTAGCGGGCCGCCTCCTCGAAGCGCAGATCGCCGCTGGCGGACTCCATCTTGCCCACCAGTTCGCCGATCACCTGCTGGTTCTTGCCCGCGAGGAACAGCTTGGCCAGCGCCACCTGCTGGGCATACTCGGCCTCGCTCACCAGCCCCGCCACGCAGGGGCCGGCGCAGCGCTTGAGCTGGTAGAGCAGGCAGGGGCGGGTACGGTTGGCATAGACGGCATCCTCGCACTGACGCACCGGGAAGATCTTCTGCATCAGGTGCAGGCTCTCGCGTACCGCGCCGCCGGAGGGGTAAGGGCCGAAATACTCCCCCTTCACCTTGCGGGCGCCGCGATGGACGCCGATGCGCGGGTGCCGATGGTCGGTGATGATGATCCAGGGGTAGGACTTGTCATCCCGCAGCAGCACGTTGTAGCGGGGCTGGTACTGCTTGATGAGGTTGTGCTCGAGGATCAGCGCCTCGGTCTCGGTGTGGGTGACCGTTACCTGCACATCGGCAATCTGGCGCACCAGGGTGCGGGTCTTGATGCTGTCGACATTGGCCCGAAAGTAGGAGGCGAGCCGTTTCTTGAGATCCTTGGCCTTGCCCACGTAGATGACGGTGCCGCCGCTGTCGTACATGCGGTAGACACCGCTCTGGTGGGTGACGGCGCTCAGAAACGCCTTGCTGTCAAAATGGGGCTCGGGAGAGAGGGTCATCGGCAACTCGACTCAACGGATGAATGCAAAAAGACGGGGAGAGCATACTGCCCACAACCTGCAAAAAGCAAAAGGCGGCCGGTGCCGCCTTTGGTGTCCACACGCCCCCGTTACAGGGTATCGGCATCCAGCATGCCGTAACGAATGGCCAGATGGGTCAGCTCCACGTCACCGTTGATCCCCAGCTTGCTGAACAGGCGATAGCGGTAGCTATTGACCGTCTTCGGGCTCAGGTTGAGCTGCTCGGATATGTCGGTCACCTTCTGCCCCTTGGTGATCATCATCATGATCTGCAGCTCCCGCTCGGAGAGGGACTTGAAGGGGTTCTCGTCGGCGGAGGCGAACTGGCTCAGGGCCATCTGCTGGGCGATCTCCGGGGAGATGTAGCGCTGACCGGAGTGAACCAGGCGAATGGCGTGGATCATCTCGTCCGGCGCGGCCCCCTTGGTGAGGTACCCGGCGGCGCCCGCCTGCATCACCTTGGTGGGGAACGGATTTTCTGAATGAATGGTCAGCACTATGATGCGTACATCGGGGCGGATCCGCAGGATCTTGCGGGTCGCTTCCAGACCGCCGATGCCCGGCATGTTCATGTCCATCAGGATCACATCGGGGTGATGTTGCCGACAGAAGGCCACTGCGGTTTCCCCGCTCTGCGCCTCGCCCACCACCTTGATCCCGCGGACGTCTTCCAAAATGCGTCTTATCCCTGTACGCACCAACTCATGATCATCGACCAGGAATACATTAATCACCCAAACACCCCGTTTTTTATCTCGTTATATGCCAGTTAGGGTTAACACGGCGTCTTGCATCATAACCAAACTCGATGATTTGGCAAACCATGGGCGGGAAAAGTTTGAAATTGCTCGTAAAATCCTTTTTAAATCAAATTATTATACAAAGAATCAATTAAAAAACGGCGCCCTGGGGCGCCGTGTTGCATCAAAGCCGTTCCGCCAGCCTCAACCGGCCAGCAGCGCTCGCACCTTGTCGAGATCGGCCTGGGTGTCCACCCCCACCGGCGGGGCTTGCAGCGCCTGGGCCACGTGGATCTTCTCCCCGTACCAGAGCACCCGCAGCTGCTCCAGGGCTTCGACCTGCTCGAGCACGCTCGGTGCCCAGTCCACGTAACGCTGGATGAAGCCTGCGCGATAGGCGTAGATGCCGATGTGGCGCTGGTAGTGATCGCCAATCTGCTCGCGGCTCCCCGCAACGCGATCGCTGGCCGCAAAGCGGTCCCGATCCCAGGGGATGCTGGCGCGACTGAAATAGAGGGCATACCCCTCCCGGTCGGTCACCACCTTGACGGCATTGGGATTGAACGCCTCTTCGGCATCCCTGATCGGCACCGACAGCGTCGCCATGGGCGCGCTGGCCGCGGCCAGGTTGTCCGCCACCTGGCGGATGATGACGGGGGGAATGAGGGGCTCGTCCCCCTGCACGTTGACGATGATGGTGTCGGCGGCAAAGCCGTAGTGACGGCACACCTCGGCCAGACGCTCGGTGCCGGACTGGTGATCCGGTGAGGTCATGCACACCTCGAACCCGGCAGCGGCGGCAAAGGGAGCCAGAGTCTGCTGGACCCGCTCATCATCGGTGGCGACGATCACCCGATCGGCGCCCGATTGCAGGGCCTTCTCCACCACGTGCTGCACCATGGGCTTGCCGTGAATGTCGGCCAGCGGCTTGCCCGGCAGCCGGGTGGAGGCGTAACGGGCAGGAATGACGACGACGAAACTCATGGCTTCAGCTCTTCCAGCGCCAGGTGACGGGCCCGGTTCTCCAGCAGCACCGGGATCCCCTCCTCCAGGGGATAGGCCAGTCTGTCGAAGCGGCAGATGAGCTCCTGAGGGCCCTCGGCGTGCGCTTGATAGTGCAGTTTCCCCTTGCAGACCGGGCAGGCGATGATGTCGAGCAGTTTAATATCCAGTGCCACAACGAAACTCCTTTAACGATTTCCCACAGGCGATCTTGCCTGGCATGTCAATGTGCAGGGCCAGCCCCCGAGTCCGGGCACTGGCCGTCTGTTCCAATCCGGTGGCGCCCCGTCAGGGCGCCTGGTGCTTGTCCCCCCCGGGCTGCGGGCCCAGGGTGCGCAGCAGCGCCTCCCCCAGGGCATCGGGCAGCTCGGCGCTGACCGGCAGATACCACCAGTTGTCCGGGGCGAAGGGGCGGCACTTGACCGCATCCTTCTCGGTCATCAGCAAGGGGCGCTGGCCGAAGCGGGCCAGCAGCTCGGCGGCGTCGAACGCCTGGTGATCCCCGTAGCCGACGCTCTGCACCAACTCGTAACCAAGGGCGGTCAAGGTGGCGAAGAAACGGGGGGGATGGCCGATGCCCGCCAGGGCATCCACCGGCCCCGAGAGGGGGGCCGTGAGAGGCGCATCGTCGCACACCCGGCGCAGGGTATCCGGCACCAGGCGCATGGCGTACTCGCCACGGGCGGGTTCGCCGCCGTTGCAGATGATGGCGTCCACCCGCTTGAGGCGGGTCGTGGGCTCGCGCAGCGGCCCCATGGGCAGCAGACAGCCATTGCCAAAGCGGCGCGCACCGTCCACTACCACCAGTTCAATGTCACGGGCCAGGGCATAGTGCTGCAGGCCGTCGTCGGTGACGATGATGTCCACCTCACCGCTTTGCTCCAGCAACCGCACCGCATCGGCCCGTCTGGGGGCCACCGCCACGGGGCAGCCGCAGCGCCTTGCGATGAGCACGGGCTCATCCCCGGCCTCGGCCGGGGTACTGCTCTCATCCAGTCGATAGGGGTAATGGGGCGCCTTGCCGCCATAGCCGCGGCTGACCACGCCGGGGCGCCAGCCCCGGGCCTGGAGTTGTTCCACCAGCCAGACCACCACCGGGGTCTTGCCGTTGCCCCCCACCGAGAGATTGCCCACCACCACCACCGGCAGGGTGGCCCGATAGGCGCTGAGCCAGCCCCGGCGATACCCCAGACGGCGGACGCCGCTGATCAGGGCAAACAGCAGGGCGAAGGGGGCCAGCCCCCAGCGCCAGAGGCTGTTCCCGTACCAGAGTCTGGCCAGCATCAGCCCTTGTTACCCGTGGCTGTATTACCAAACTGAATGGCCCGCAGCTGGGCATAAGTACCATGCATGTCCATCAGGGTTTGGTGGTTGCCGCGCTCGACGATGTGTCCCTCGTCGATCACCAGGATCTCGTCCGCCTTCTCGATGGTGGAGAGGCGGTGGGCGATCACGAGGGAAGTGCGCGCCTTGCAGAGCTCGTCGATGGCCGCCTGGATGTGGCGCTCGGACTCGGTGTCCAGGGCCGAGGTGGCCTCGTCCAGCAGCAACACCGGAGAGTCCCGCAGCAGGGCGCGGGCGATGGCGATGCGCTGGCGCTGGCCGCCGGAGAGGGAGGCGCCGTTCTCGCCGATGACGGTGTCATAGCCTTCCGGCATCTTGCTGACGAAGTCGTCCGCATGGGCGATGCGGGCCGCCTGCTTGATCTCGTCGCGGCTGTACTTCTCTTCCGCCGCGTAGGCGATGTTGTTGGCCACCGAGTCGTTGAAGAGGTGCACGTGCTGGGAGACCAGGGCGTATTGCTTGCGCAGCTCGCTCAGGCGGTATTCGCGGATGTTGACGCCATCCAGCAGAATTTCCCCCTCTTCGATGTCATAGAAGCGGGTCAGAAGGCTCGCGATGGTGCTCTTGCCGGAGCCGGAACGACCCACCAGGGCCACCGATTTGCCCGCCTCCACCTTGAAGCTGATGTTGCGCAGCGCCGGTGTCTCCTTGGTCGGGTAGGTGAAGGTGACGTTGCGAAACTCGATTTCACCTCGGGCACGTTCCAGGGTGCGGGTGCCGGTGTCCTGCTCCGGGGTGGAGTCCAGCAGACCGAACAGGCTCTGGCAGGCGGTGATGCCGCGCTGGAACTGGTTGTTCACGTCGGTCAGGCTTTTCAGCGGCTTGAGCAGCATCATCATGGAAGTGACCATGACGGTGAAGGTGCCCGCGGTCAGGGTCGCCTTGACGCTGTCGATGGTGGCGACATAGAGGAAGACCGCAAGGGCCACGGAGGCCACCATCTGGACGATGGGGCTGCCGATGGCGTCGGCGGCGACCATCTTCATGGTCTGCTGGCGCATCCGGTTGCTCACCTGGTAGAAGCGCTTGTCCTCCACCTCCTGGCCCCCGAACATCAGCACCTCTTTGTGCCCCTTGAGCATCTGCTCGGTGGAGGTGGTGATGTCACCCACTGCCTGCTGGATGTGGCGGCTTATCTTGCGAAAACGTCGGCTGATGATGCTGATGAGGATCCCGACCAGGGGCCCCACCACCAGGAAGATCACCGACAACTGCCAGGAGTGCCAGAACATCAGGCCCAGCAGGCCGATGACGGTGGCCCCTTCCCGCACCAGGGAGACCAGGGTCGAGCTCGCGGCGGACGACACCTGACCGGCGTCATAGGTCACCTTGGAGAGCAGGTTGCCGGTGTTCTGGCGGTCGAAGAAGCTCATGGGCATGGCCATCAGGTGGCTGAACACCTGCTGCTGCAGGCGCATCACCACGTGGTTGCCGACCCAGGCCATGCAGTAGTTGGAGAGGAAGGCGGCGCAGCCGCGCAGAGCCACGATGCCGAGGACGAAGAAGGGCATCCACTTGAGCACGCTGCTGTCGTTGCCGTTGAGCCCCTGGTCGATGAGCGGTTTGATGGAGTAGACGAAGGTGGTATCCACGGCCGCATAACCCAGCATGCCAATGATGCCGCCCACCAGACCCAGCTTGCGATCCCGGACATAACCGAGCAGGCGCTTGAAGACGGTCCAGCTCTCTTGTGAGGTTTCTTGTTGCATGAATAGCCGTTAATAAGGGAAATGACGGGCTATTCTAGCCAAACCTTGGAGCTACACCAAGCGCCGCTGGCGCGATGGCTACAACCCGGGTCACAAATGAAGGCCGCCACTTGCCGGGCTGGCTCACCGGCTCCTCACTCCCTTCCCCATACCTGCGGCTGCCACCAGGGGCCGCCACGCCTGTACCAGGGCCCCTGCTCCCGCTCGGCCCGGATCCTGAGCCCCGCGCCCCCCGGCTCGATCAGGATGGCGCCATCCTGCCCCGTGACCCACTGCCGCGCCCCCTGGTATCGCGCCACCACCTCGGGGCGGGGAAAGCCCCACTGGTTCATGAAGCCTGCGCTGTGCACCACGAAGGCAGGTTTCACCGCCGCCACGAAGGGGGCCGTGGAGGAGGTGCGACTGCCATGATGCGGGCTCACCAGCAGGGTGCTGGCCAGCCCCGCGCCCTCACCCTCCTCCAGCGCCAGTGCCAGCAGGCGGCGCTCTGCCTGCTGCTCGATGTCGCCGCTCAGCAGCAACCGATGACGCCCGTCGTCCAGCTGCACCACGCAACTGTCATTGTTGCGCCCCGCCCCGGCTGCCAGGGGCCAGAGCACCCGCACATCCAGTCCCTGCCAATGCCACTGCTGACCTCGGCGGCAGGCCTGGGTAGCCGGTCCAAAGGGGAAGGAGGAGAGCTCCCGGCGCACCGCCATACTCTGCAGCAGAGCCTGCCGGTTGCCCGCGTGATCCCTGTCTCTGTGGCTGATGATCAGGGTGTCGATCACCCGGATGCCGAGCCGGTTGAGCAGGGGCAGGATGGCCGCATCCGCCATGTTGTAGCCCCCGGGGTAGCGATCCCCGGTATCAAACAGGATGGCCCGATCCCCCCGGGTGACGAGCACCGAGAGCCCCTGCCCCACGTCCAGCACCCGCACCTGCCAGGAAGCGGGAGCAGGCCAGAGGGCGAGTAGCAGGGCCGCCGCCACCGGCCCCCCCAGGGTGCGCCCTCCCGGCAGGTGCCATCCCGTCCACAGCAGGATCAGCAGGGCGCTGGCGGGCATCAGCCAGCCGGGCACCGGCCACCAGAGCTGCAGGCGATCCGCCAGCTGCGTGAGCCCCCACAGCACCCACTCCAGGCCGAAGGCGGAGACCCAGAGCAGGCCGTGGGCCAGCAACGTGGAGAGGGGCGCCACCAGCACGCCGATGAGCGCCAGGGGAATGATGACAAGGCAGAACAGCGGCAGTGCCAGCAGATTGAGCAGAAACGCCAGGGGCGCCATCCCCTCGAACAGCAGCAGTTGCAGGGGCAGCAATCCGAGTAGCAGCAGAAGTTGCAGCCGCACCAGGCCGGGGCGATCGTGCAGCAGGCTCGCCAGCAACAGCAGGGCCACCGCCAGAAAAGAGAGCCAGAACCCCGCAGAATAGAGGGCGAAAGGGTCCCACAATGTCAGCACCACGAAGGCCCACAGCCAGATCCGGTGGCTCGGCCAGTCCCGCTTTAGCCAGCGCAGCAGGCTCCACACCAGCACCATGATGAGGGCACGCTCGGTGGCCACCGCAAACCCCGCCAGCCAGCTGTAGGTGGCCGCGAACAGGAGTGACACGCAGATAGCCCCGCGCAGCCCGAACAGCCGCCCGAGCCACCAGCCGAGCACCGCCACCAGAGCGATATGCTGGCCCGAGATGGCGATGATGTGGGTCAGGCCGCTGCCGCGAAAGAGTTCCCACTGGGCATCCGTGATCCCCCCCTGTTCCCCGAAGGTGAGGGCTGCCAGCAGGGGGGCCTGCGCCATCCCCTCCCAGGCGCGACTCGCCGCCGCCAGCCAGCGATCGCGCACACCCGGGGGCACGGCATCCAGGGCGATGACCCGGCGCAGGTTGCCGGTGGCGGTGATCCCCTTGCCAAGGAGCAGGCGCCGCCCATCCATCCCCGCTCCGTTGGCCAGGCCATGGGCCGGCTTGAGAGAGGTCACCAGGGTGACGCGGCTGCCGGCAGGCAACGGCGGCAACACCTGATAGGCATTGACCCGCACCAGGGGTGGCACGGTAAGGGGGCGATCGTCCAGGGTGTCGAGGCGCAGCAGCAGGCGCGCAAATTTATCCCCCTCTTTCTCTCCCGAAGACTCCGTACTTTGCACGTGTGCGGTTATGATGTGGCTCGTTTTTTTGCCAAGTTGATCCAGCCAGGCAAGCCGGTAGTGCAAATTCACCTGCATCCAGAGGATGCCGAGCAGCAGAAACAGCAGCCGCCAGCAACGACCACCGGCGAGAGGAAGCGCGAGCAGCAGCATCAGGCCACCCCATTCCCATGAAGGCAGCCATGGCCACAGCAGTGAGGAGCTTGCCCCCAGGGCAAACGACAACAGACGCAGATCCATGGAGCAAGTATTTAGCAAGGTTCAGAACATGCCCAAACGAATCATACAGCGCTGGCTACCCGACCCGGCGACCCTCAAGGAACACAAGCACTTGCGACTCTTTGGCAAGCTGCTGCTGGATACCAATCTCTGGCATCTCAACCGGCGCTCCGCCGCCGGTGCCTGTGCGGTCGGCCTCTTCATGGCCTGGGTGCCCCTCCCCTGCCAGATGCTGCTGGCCGCTGGCGGCGCCATCGCCTGCCGGGTCAACCTGCCCCTCTCGGTGGCCCTGGTCTGGCTCTCCAACCCCCTGACCATGCCACCGCTGTTTTATGGCGCCTATCTGGTGGGCTGCCAGTTGCTGGGGCACCCCTCCCAGCACATCGAGATCACCTTCACCTGGGCCTGGCTGGTGTCGGTGTTCGAGACGGTGGCCCCGCCGCTCTTGCTGGGCTCCCTGGTGCTTGCCCTGCTGAGCGCCCTCGTCGGCTATGTCCTGGTTCGCGCGAGCTGGCGCCTGAGCACGGTGCGCCAGTGGCAAAAACGCAAGGTGGCGCGCCCATGCTGAATCGCTGGTTGGCCCGCTTCAAGATTGACCCCGATACCCTGCGCCAACAGAAGTGGTTCGCCCTCTTTGGCGAGCGACTGCTGACCCCCGCCCTCTGGCAAGGGGGAACACGGGCCCTCTGTGGCGCCGTGGCGGCCGGGCTGTTCGCCAGCTGGGTCCCCATGCCCATGCACTCCCTGGTGGCCGTCGCCCTGGTGCTGGCCTTCAGCTTCAACCTGCCGCTGGCCCTCTTGGCGGTCTGGTTCAACAACCCGCTGACACTCCCCTTCATGTACCTCTACGCCTATCGTACCGGTTGCCTGGTGCTGAACGAGACGCCAGCCCCCTTCCATCTCACCTGGTCCCTGCACTGGCTGGAGCAGGAAGCGGCTATCCTGGTGCCCCCCTTCCTGCTCGGCAGCCTGCTGCTGGCGGTGCTGAGCGCTGCCGCTGGCGCCTTGCTCACCCTGCTGCTGTTGCAACTGGGCAAACTGGCCCGCCCCCGCTAGGTTGCCAGCACGCCGTCCTTGTCTCGGGCGGCGTGCCTTGCCATCGTCTGCCTCTGCCACCACACTCCTTGTAACCCGTTGTTTTTCGACCCCCATTCGAAACAAGGAGCCCACCATGGCCGAACCGCTCACGCTGGCCCATGCCAATGGCAACCCCCTCTCCCTGCTCCCCGCCATGGCCAATCGCCACGGCCTTATCACCGGGGCCACCGGCACCGGCAAGACAGTCACCCTGCAGGTGCTGGCGGAGGGGTTTTCCCGCCTCGGCGTGCCGGTCTTTCTGGCAGACGTGAAGGGGGATCTGAGCGGCCTGGGCGCCGCCGGCACCCCCTCTGCCAAGCTGGATGCCCGTCTGGCCCAGCTCGGCCTTCAGGCACCCGACTTTGCCGCCAGCCCCACCCTGTTCTGGGATCTCTTCGCCGAAGAGGGCCACCCGGTGCGGGCCACCGTCTCCGACATGGGGCCTCTGTTGCTTGCACGCCTGCTCGGCCTCAACGACACCCAGAGCGGGGTGCTGGAGCTGGTGTTCAAGGTGGCGGACGACGAGGGGTTGCTGCTGCTCGATCTCAAAGACCTGCGGGCCATGGTGCAGTTTGCGGGGGAGCACGCCAAGACTCTCACCACCCGCTACGGCAATGTGTCGACCGCCTCCATCGGCGCCATCCTGCGCAACCTCCTCACCCTGGAGAGCGCGGGCGGCGATCACTTCTTCGGCGAGCCCATGCTGGACATTCAGGATCTGATGCAGACCGACGAGGCGGGCCACGGCCATATCAATGTGCTGGCCGCCGGCAAGCTCACCCAGTCCAGCCGCCTCTATGCCTGCTTCCTGCTCTGGCTGCTCTCCGAGCTGTTCGAACAGTTGCCCGAGATAGGGGATCCGGAAAAGCCCGAGCTGGTGTTCTTCTTCGACGAGGCCCACCTGCTGTTCAAGGATGCGCCCAGGGCACTGCTGGAGAAAATTGAGCTGGTGGTGCGCCTCATCCGCTCCAAGGGGGTGGGCGTCTATTTCGTGACCCAGAGCCCGGCCGACATCCCCGACAGCGTGCTGGGGCAGCTTGGCAACCGAGTGCAACACGCCCTGCGCGCCTTCACCCCGAGCGATCAGAAGGCGGTACGCATCGCCGCCAACACCCTGCGGGCCAACCCTGCCTTCGACGCCGCCGGAGCCATCACTGAACTGGGGGTCGGGGAGGCGCTCATCTCCCTGCTCGACGAGAAGGGGCGGCCCAGCGTGGTGGAGCGCGCCTTCATCGCGCCCCCGGCCAGCCGCATCGGCCCCCTGAGCGCGGCCGAGCGCCAGGCGCTTATTCAGGGCTCATTGCTCTACGGCAGATACGACACCCAGGAGGACAGGGAGTCCGCGTTCGAGCGACTTCAAGAGACATCGCCCGCCGCCGGTGACGAGACCGCTTCCCCACAGACCAACCAGGGCGGCGGTCTGCTGGATGCCTTGAATGGCATCCTGTTCGGTCGCACCGGCCCCCGTGGTGGCCAGCATGACGGGGTGGTGCAGACCTCCGCCAAGAGCGTGGCCCGCACCCTCGGCAACGAGGTGGGACGCCAGCTGATGCGCGGGGTGCTCGGCTCCCTGCTGGGAAGCAGCAAGCGGCGCCGCTGATGCCGGAAAATGAAAAAGCCCGCCGTGTCGGCGCAATGCTGTTCAGATAAGCACATTTTTGACTAATTATTCATAAATGCGACTTGAGTTGGGGGAGCAAGGCTGTTTCCAGTCGATGTTCCTTCAGCCTTTATCCAGCGTGGCTTGCAATAGAAAGAGGGAGGCATCATGCCTCCCTCATTTTTTAGCCCTGATACTACGTGGACTGGAACTCAAATTCTCTTAAGTGAACAGCATTGCGCCGTGTCGGCGGGCTTTTTATGGCTGAAGCAAGGCGCTGGGCGCAGATGCTTCTCTCTTACAACACCTTGGCGATGGCGTCGCAGAGGGGATCAATGTTGGCGCGGGTGATGCCTGCCACGCTGATCCGGCCGGAGCCGACGATGTAGATGGCGAATTCGCTCTTGAGGCGCTCCACCTGATCCTTGGAGAGACCGGAGAAGGAGAACATGCCGTTCTGTTCGCGGATGAAGCTGAAATCCTGATTCACTCCCCGCTCGGCCAGCTTCTCCACCAGCAGCTCGCGCATCTCGCGAATGCGCACCCGCATGGCGGCCACTTCTTCCACCCACTCCGCATAGAGGGCCGGGTCGCTCACCACGGTGGTGACAACGGCGGCGCCATGTGACGGCGGGTTGGAGTAGTTGGCACGAATGACGGTCTTCACCTGGGTGAAGGCGACGTCGGCCACCGCCTTGGTCGCGCAGACCAGAGTGAAGGCGCCGACCCGCTCGTTGTAGAGGCCGAAGTTCTTGGAGAAGGAGCTCGCCACCAGCAGCTCGTCGTGGCACTCGGCGAAGATGCGAAGGCCTTCGGCATCCTCTTCGATACCCCGGGCGAAGCCCTGATAGGCGAAGTCAAAGAGCGGCAGCCAGCCGGCGGCAGCACTCTGACTGGCCAGGGCGCGCCACTGCTCGGTGGTGGGGTCGATACCGGTCGGGTTGTGGCAGCAGCCGTGCAGCAGCACCAGATCCCCCGCCTGCGCGTCAGACAGGGAGGCCTGCATGGCGGCGAAGTCGAGCCCCTTGGTGGCGGCGTCGTAGTACTTGTACCACTTGACGGTCAAACCGGCCGCCTGGAACACGCTGACGTGGTTCGCCCAGGTGGGATCGGAGATCCAGATGGTCTTGGCGAGATTGTTGCGTACCACGAACTCGGCGGCGATGCGCAGGGCACCGGTACCGCCCGGCGCCTGCGCCGTCTTGGCGCGGCCGCTGGTCACCAGGGCGGCATCACGGCCGAACAGCAGTTGCTGTACGATGCGGCCGTATTCGATATTGCCTTCGATACCGAGGTAGTTCTTGGTCTTCTCGTCGGTCAAGAGCTTCTGCTCGGCTTGCTTGACGCAGTGAAGGATAGGAGTGGCACCGGTCTCATCCTTGTAGATACCGACCCCCAGATTGATCTTGTGGCTGCGAGTGTCGGCACGGAAGGCTTCGGTCAGGCCCAGGATCGGATCCGCTGGGGCGGCAACAACCTTTTCAAACATGGTATTCCCTGTAGTCCGTTGAGTTCGTTGGCTGGCAAAGTAGGTTGGCAAACAAAAGCGCCCGTCCAGGGAGCGCTTCGTCAGCTCTTTATACCACTGCCTTCCATAGGGGAAAACCGCTTTCTCGGCGCCACCTCAACCAATCCCGTGCCAATCCGGTGCCAGGGCACACACCTCGACCGATAGACCCCGATTCGACTCCACCAGATCATTGCATTGCGCCAGCAGCGCACGGGGGATACGGCTCGGCTCCCAGGGCCGACCATCCCCCAGGGGAGCCCCGTAGGCCGCCTTGATGGGCACCAGATCCCGGGGCAGCCACCAGCTCGCCGGTCTCCCCAACCGCTGGGCCAATGCCAGTACTCTGTCGACCCCGGCCGGATCCAGGGCAGTGAGGTGGCTCCAGAGGGTCTGGGGCGGCAAGGCGGCGATCAGGGGCTCCAGCGTGCCGGGATCCTCGGCGGGATACCAGACCAGCAGGGCGTCGGCGGGCAGTGGCAACTCGGCGAAGGCGCCGACGGCATCGGTCGTGATCACCCGCTGTATCTCCCCCTCTCCCCAGAGGATCTTGCCAAGCTGCGCCAGGGTGCGGGCTGGCAGCGCCACCTCCCCCAGGGTCTGGAGCCAGGGGGCGGCATCCAGCAGGGTGCCGCCGCTGAGAAACAGGCTGAACGGCCGTGTGGCCCGCAGACGAAGGGGCAGATCACTGCAAAGCCGGATCCCCTTGTCTTCGAAGTCGATCTGCTCGATGGGGCTGAAATGACCCTCCCCCTTGCGATACAGGGCCGCCAGCACCCGCTCGTTGACCCTCTCCCCCAGTTGCCAACCGTGGGATTGCAGCCACTCCTCGGGTTCCGGCGGGGCACTGGCCATCTTCGCCAGCATCAGCTCCCGAGTCAGATAGCGGTGCCCGGCAGGGGTGAGCTCATAGTGGTGATTGCCAAGGGCCAGCAGCAACTGGTTGTCCCGAAGCATGCCGATGAGCGGCTGCCATTGACGACCGCGAACAGCCTGGGGGCTGCCGCTCAGCAACTGCTGTGCCAGCGCGCGCCACTCGGGGTGGGTGAAATCGATCAAAGACATCCTTCCCTGTCGGCAAACCATCCTTCAACGAATTGAATAATCTAGCGATTTACGACGAAGGAGCCAAGGGCGGAAAAGAGACAACGTGACCTGGCGCAGCACCGGACGT
This sequence comes from Aeromonas sp. QDB56, assembly GCF_027705505.1. Taxonomy (NCBI): domain Bacteria; kingdom Pseudomonadati; phylum Pseudomonadota; class Gammaproteobacteria; order Aeromonadales; family Aeromonadaceae; genus Aeromonas; species Aeromonas sp. QDB56. Next base: position 14,028 of record NZ_JAPDBZ010000039.1, on the reverse strand, counting down.
CGAAAGGAAGCGAAAGAGGTGAAAGGCAGATAAAACAAAACGGCCAAGCAAGCTTGGCCGTTTCATCAACTCTTTCACGATTCCCTATGAGAGGGAGCCTTGATTAGAAGTTGTATTGCATACCAACAGTCCACTCGTCATCTTGCTGACTCAGGCCTTGGATTTTGTATTCGGTGTAAGCTTTCAGCTTGGAGTTGAAGGCGTATTCAACACCCATGGAGGTGAAATCTACGGTGTCTTCGTAAGAAGTTACACCTTCCACTTTCGCTTCAGCGAAGTTGTAGCCAGCCAGGAAGGTCCAGGCGTCTACGTTGTAGGAAGCAGCCAGCTCGTAGCCACGCGCCTTGGCATCGTTGAAGCCGTCGAACTTGTAGGTGGATTCGTTATACAGGGCAGCGAAGTAGAAACCCTGATAGGTGTAGCTTGCGGCAACAGCCCAGTCATTCTTGTCGGTCAGATCAGCGCGACTGAAAGTACCGTTTTCGGAAGTGATGGTGAGGCTGGAGGCATCTTCGAAGCTCTTGGACTCGTAACCTGCGGCCAGACCCAGACCAAAGTCGAAGTCATAGGTTGCGCCCAGGGTGTAGCCGTGGTCCATTTTACCTTCAACACCAGACCAGCCAGCGTAGTTCGCATCATAGCTGCCGTTGTTGGTGATGTAGCCACCTTTCAGGCCAAAACCGTTCCACTGACCGTTATAGATAGCCTGACCTTCTTGACGATCATCATAGACGTTGGCCATGTCACCGTAGTCGTTGAAGATATCGGTCTTGGCGACGGTTGCATTGTAGAAAGCAGTTTCTGTCTGACCAAACAGGAACTGGCCATACTGGGAACCATCGAAGCCAGCATAGATGTGACGAACCTTCAGCTCACGCTTGTCGCTGTCATAGGAGTTTTCGGAGGCCAGTTGCCACTCAGTTTTGGCAACGCCAGACCAGGTGTCATTCAGAGCCATTTTACCGGACCAGCCCAGACGGGCATAGGTGGTCAGCTCACCATCATTCTTGGAGTAAGAATCTGCGTCTGCATCGTAGGAGTCGTACTCGCCGAAGTACTGGGCATGTACACGACCGTAGATGTCGAAGGTGGTACCGTCTTTGTCATAGATGACGGCAGCGTTAGCTGCGGATGCAAACAGAGCCGGGATAGCAATAGCCAGAATTGTCTTTTTCATAGTTTCCAATGCCTACTGTAATTAAACACTAAGTTGTTGTTATTCCCTGTGTTAGCGATGTTCTTTGCATCACTATGGGGCCTGAGACTAGCACCGGGTTTTGCAATCCGCAATGAAAAAACTTGGAACTTTCCCGTGATTCCATAGTCATAGGGGAAAAAATGTGATCCAGGTCCCACCCCATTCCCTCGATGCGAGGACAACGTTTGTAGCGAAAAACGCTGCTTTTTTATGCCGGCTGAGGGGAGTCGTCCATCCCCAACCGCTGTGTTGGCATATTTGGCGGCGGCCATGCAAGGGGCTGTCATCCCTGCCTCGACCCGGGCGCCGGGTTGCGGGTATCCTGTCACTCCAATCCCAGCCATGACCCGCCAAGCCATGTTATCGACCCGTCTCAAAGCCAGTATTCGCGCTACCTATCGCCAGATAGCCGACGGCCTGCCCGGCTTTGTGCCCCGCAGGGAGCAGAACTTCCTGGTGGCCGAGATAGCCAAGACCCTCACCGGGGAGTACGACAGGTCTCGCCGTATCCTGGTGGCCGAGGCGGGCACCGGTATCGGCAAGTCCCTCTCCTATGCCCAGGGGGCCATACCAGTGGCACGGCTGACCCAGAAGAAGCTGGTGATCTCCACCGCCACCGTGGCCCTGCAGGAGCAGCTCATCCACAAGGATCTCCCCTTTTATCACCGTCACAGCGAGCTGCCGTTTCGTTTCATGCTGGTCAAGGGGCGCCAGCGCTACTGCTGCGAGCACCTGCTGGAGCAAGCGGCAAACGGCAGCGAGATGGCCAATTTCGAACTCGACTTCGGCGCATTGAGCAAACACAAGCCATCGGATGCTGACAAAGCGTGCTACCAGGGGCTGTGGCAGGCCTACACAGAAGGCAAGTGGGACGGGGATCGGGACAACTGGCCCAAACCCATTCCGGACCCTTGCTGGGATCGCATCGCCGCCGACCGCCACACCTGCAACAAGGCCCTGAGCCACCATCAGCACTGCCCCTTCCATCGGGCCCGCAACGACATGGACGCAGCAGACGTGCTGGTGGTCAACCACGCCCTGCTGCTCTCCGACCTCACCATGGGAGGCGGCATCATATTGCCGCCACCGGACGAGTGCATCTATGTGCTGGACGAAGCCCATCACCTGCCCACCATCGCCCGGGATCACGGCGCAGCGAGCGCCAGCATCAAGGGCTCCCGCCGCTGGCTGGAAAAGCTGGTGCAAAGCGCGGGCAAGCTGGCAAGGACGCTGAACAAGGAGAGCCTCCTCGACCCCCAGCTCAAACTGCAGGATGCCCTGGCCTCTCTCCAGCCGGATCTCAAGGCCCTCGAACAGTGGCTCGCCAGCAATGATCACCTCTTTGGCGGCGAGCCCCACCACAGATTCGCCGATGGGGTGCTGCCGGATCCCCTGCCCATGCTGGCGGAAAACCTCAAGGAGGCTAGCAAGAAGGCACTGAGGGCGCTGGACAGAATGCAGGGGGCCATCGGCGAGGCGCTCAAGGATGGCGACATCCGTCGCAAGGAGGCCGAGCCTCTGCTGGCGGAGAGTGGTTTTCACTTGCAGCGGCTCGAGAGCTTCTGCGCCCTCTGGGAGATGCTGAGCCGCCATGTTCCCACCGGCAAGACCCCCCTCGCCCGCTGGATGGCCAGAAGCGAGGACGGGGACATCTGGTTGCACGCCTCCCCCATCGAGGTGGGGTATCTGCTGGAGGAGTGGCTCTGGTCCCGCTGTCTCGGGGCCGTGCTGGTGTCGGCGACCCTCACCGCCCTCTCCTCCTTCAGTTATTTTCGCCACCAGGTGGGGCTCAAGGAGCATGACGGCACCCGCTATCTGCGGCTGCGCTCCCCCTTCGACTACCACAAGGCCGAACTCTATCTGCCCAAGATGGCCCATGAACCCAGTGCCCCCGCCTTCACCCAGGAGTTGATCGATATCCTGCCCCGCCTGCTGGCAGGCAAGGAGGCCAGCCTGGTGCTCTTCTCCTCCTATCGCCAGATGAACGAGGTGGCGGTGGGGCTGCGGGCCAAGGGGATGTCGCTCCTGGTACAGGGGGAAGCGTCCCGCAGTGCCCTGCTCCTCTTGCACAAACAGAAGTGCGACGGCGGCCAGGCCAGCATCCTCTTTGGCACCGGCAGCTTCTCGGAAGGGCTGGATCTGCCCGGCCATTACCTCACCAACCTGGTGATCACCAAGCTCCCCTTCGCGGTGCCCAACTCCCCCGTGGAAGAGGCGACCGCCGAGTGGATAGAGCAGCGCGGTGGCAACCCCTTCCTGCAACTGACGGTGCCGGAGGCGTCGCGCAAGCTCATCCAGGCCTGTGGTCGCCTCATCCGAAAAGAGGCGGATCGGGGGCGGGTCACCATCCTGGACCGGCGCCTGCTGACCAAGCGCTACGGCAAGGGGCTGCTGGACGCCCTCCCCCCCTTCACCCGACGCATCGAGTGACACGGCTGAGGCCCGCCATGCGCTCCCCTGTCCCTCATGTCAGGAGGGGGCAGAAAGATAGAAGAGCATGCTGCCCGCAGGACTCGGGGCAGCGGGACCCACACCCCGCACACCGGAAGGCGCCATAAACGGCTATTGCCGCTGTGGGGTAAACCTGTAAAAATGACCTCCTATTTTTCAGTGGGCAATTGCCTGACTGTTCAAGGAGATGAAATGAAACTGACTGTTCTGGTACCGGCCCTGGCTGGTCTGTTGTGGGCAGGTAGCGCCCTGGCCGCTAGCCAACTGGAAATTACGAATCCCTATGTCATCCAGCTACTCGATGGCGAACCCGTCAACCCCCAGCTGCTCGACAAAGCCACCGTCTTCTCCCTGGAGCCCGGCAGGCACCAGGTCGTGGTCGCCTTCGAGGGCAACTACTCCAGCCGCAGTGAAACCAAGCTGGTCACCGCCGAGCCCCTGGTGATCAACTTCACCGCCGCCGACAACCAGCAACTCTTCCTCGACTTCAAGAAGCCCCGCAAGGAAGAAGAAGCCAAGCGTTTCGTCAAGGAACAGAACGTCGTTCTGAAAGACAAATCCACCGGCCAGGTTCTGAAATCCGAGCAGTTCGTCATGCCGACCGTGGGTGGCTTCCAGCTGACCCGTGACTATCAGCAGGAGCTGCTGAAGATGGGCAAGGCCTTCAACCAGCCCAAGACCGTTTCCGTCTCCACCGCCGCCGTGATGGCTGCCGCCAGCGCACCGGTGGAAGTGGCCCCGAGCAAGGTCATGAGCAACCCGGAAGCCCTGACCCAGCTGCAGAGCTGGTACAACAAGGCCGATGCGGAGACCCGCAAAGCCTTCCAGATCTGGGTGATCCAGCAGCAGTAAGGCGCATCGCACGCCTGCATCGAGGGGAGCCTGGCTCCCCTTTTTCATACCCGTTCATGGCCGATGCTTCATGTCACTGCGCATCTTCTATCACCCCCACTACTCCGCCCTGACGCTGCCCGAGCGTCACCGCTTCCCCCTGGCCAAGTACCAGGCGCTGTTTGAACGCCTCGTCGCCCTCGACTATCCGCTGGCACAGGCCGCCCCTGCCAGCCGTGAGCAGATAGAGAAGGTGCACGATGCGGCCTATGTACAGGCCGCCCTCGCCGGCACCCTCGATGAAAGGGCCATTCGCCGGCTCGGCTTTCCCTGGTCTCCCCTGCTGATTGAACGTACCCTGCACTCGGTCGGCGCCACCCTGGCCGCCAGCCGCCACGCCCTTGCGCAGGGCTGCGGACTGCAGATCTCCGGCGGCTACCACCACGCCCACCGGGGGTTTGACAGCGGCTTCTGCCTCTTCAACGATCTGGTGATCGCGGCGCGAACCTGCCTGGACGAAGGACTCTGCGAGCGGGTACTGATCGTGGATCTCGATGTCCATCAGGGAGATGGCAGCGCCGCCCTGTGCACGGGCAGCCGTGACATCATCACCCTCTCCCTGCACGGGGAACACAACTTCCCCCACCACAAGCCGGCTTCCCATCTGGACTTTCCCCTGCCAAGCGGCATGGAGGACGACGCCTATCTCGAGACCCTGGACCAGGCCCTCGCCCTGGCTCATCGCCTCTACGCCCCCGACTTCATCCTCTATCAGGCCGGGGTGGATGTGCACCGGGACGACGAGCTAGGCTACCTCTCCCTGAGCGACTCAGGCGTGCGCCAGCGCGATGCCATGGTCTTTGACTCTGCGCTTCGCCACGGGCTGCCCATCACCGCCGTACCGGGAGGGGGTTACCGGCGAGACTGGCAGCAGTTGATCCCGCTGCACCTCTCGCTCTTCGAAGCAGCAAGGCACCGGTTTGGTTGAGCGGCACCGCCCGGCCCATGATGAAAAAAGGCGACCCTTGGGTCGCCTCTTCTATATCCAGTGCGCAGGGATGATGACGCCGTCTGCCCTCAGGCATGGGCCATCGGCGTCGGGTGCTCGCCCATCTTGCGCAGCAGCAGCAGCAGATAGACCAGGGAGACCCCGGCAATCACCATGAACAGCAGATGATCCGAGTAGTGCTGCATCAAGAGCGCCGTCAGGGTCGGCCCGAGCAGGCTGCCGATGGTGTAGCTCAGCAGCAGCGCCTGGTTCATGGCCACCAGTTGATGCTGCTCCACCTTCTCGCAGGCCCAGGCCATGGCCACCGGATAGAGCGTGAAGCCCGCGGCCCCCAGAATGAACAGCGTCGGTCCCATGGCCGCGTTGCCGAGCATCGCCATGGCCCCCAGGATCACCACCAGCACCTGTACCCGCAGCACCGGCAGGCGCCCGAAACGATCCGCCAGACGTCCCACAGGCCATTGCCCCAGGATGCCGGCGCTCACCATCACCGCCATCCAGTAGTCGATGGCCCCGTCGCTCATCCCCTGGTGGTTCAGATAGAGCGGCATCAGACCATAAAGCACCCCCAGCACGATGCCGGAGAGGATGCAGCCGTTCACCCCCAGACGCGACTGACGCAGGCGCAGCATCGGCCAGACCGGAGTCCTGGCCTGGTGGTTGCCTGACGGACTGGCGATGCGGGTGAACAAGAGCGGCAACATGGCCGTCAACACCAGGGCGGTCACCCAGGGCAGCACCGCCATCAGCGACGTCGGCACCTTGCTCACCAGCAGTTGCCCAAGCACAGTGCCCACGTAATAGACCATCATGTAGGCAGCCAGCAGGCGACCCCGATTGCGGGCGTTGCCGCTGCACATCAGCGCGCTCTCCACCACCACCCAGATCATGGCGCAGCCGACTCCGGCGATGAATCGCCAGGCGAGCCAGCTCCAGAACGCCACGGTAATGCCGAGCCCGACGCAGCCTGCGGCAAAGAGCGCACTGGCCAGGTAGTAACTGCAATTGAAGCCGCAGCGGGCGATGAGTCTGCCCGCCAGCAGGGTTCCCAGCAGGTTGCCGGTGAAATAGGAAGAGCCGACCATGCCGACCTGCCAGGTGGGCAGATGCTCATGGGCGAGCCAGAGCGGCACCAGGGTATTCAATACCGCGATGGCCAGGGTCAGCAACAGCAGGCCACAGAGCAGGAGCAGCACCGGGCGGGAGTATGTGGTCATGGATAGAACCGTTGGGAGAGGCAAAATGCGAGCGCATCATGCCACCGCCTGTGCCTTTGTCAATCGGCACTGAGGCCGGGTCGCAAGGTTTTTCTGCCCACTGTGATAGCAACGCGGCACGGCCCTCCCATGACGGGAGCCTCATCCCCTTGATTGGCCGGCACCTTGGTCATGATAAGGGGAACCGGGCGGTTGAATATCGACTCTGTGCCTCCCTCACGCCAGAGCACCATGACAAGAAGAGGCGGCCCAGGGCCGCCTCTTCTTTCTATCAAGCACAACCTATCGTGCACAACGCCGGTCAGCGCTGGCGCTTCTTGGCGTACTTGCGACGAGCCCGGGCCTGGCGCTCCTCTTCCCGCTCCGCCTTCTCCCTGGCTTTCTGCTCAGCCTCGGCCTCGGCTTCCACTATCTCGACGCTCACCATCTCTGGCGTCTCCAGGGAGATCCGCCCCAGCATGCCGGACCGGAATTCATTGACCAGGATTTCCGAGGCCTTGTGCAGATCCGCAAGCCCCCCCTTGCGCATGAAGCCGCGCTGACGGGCAATGAGATCCAGCAGCTCGATCTCGGTCTCCGGCAGCTCGCTCAGCTGGTAGCGTGCCTTGATGCGCTCCGGATAGGCCTTGATGAAGTAGTCGGCGGCAAACATGGCGATGTCGGCGTAATCGAAGACGGTATCCTTGATGGCCGCCGTGATCGCCAGTCGATAACCGCAGGAGGGCGGGTTGAGCTTGGGCCACAGGAAGCCAGGGGTGTCCGTCAGGATGACGTGGTTGTCGAGCTTGATCCGCTGCTGGGACTTGGTCACCCCCGCCTCGTTGCCGGTCTTGGCGATGATGCGCCCCGCCAGGGTGTTGATCAGGGTGGACTTGCCCACGTTGGGGATGCCCATGATCATGGCGCGCACCCCGCGCAGCTCGAAGTTGCGCTCCGGCAGCATCTCGTGGCACAGGGTCAGCAGTTGCTTGATCATCGTAGGCTCCTGCTGGGTCAGGGGCAGAGCCTTGATCCCCTTCTCCTGCTCCATGTGGGCCACCCACAGCGCGGTGATCTCGGGGTCGGCAAGGTCTGCCTTGTTGAGCACCTTGATCACCGGCGTCTCCCCGCGCAGCTCCGGCACCAGGGGGTTCTCGCTGGAGAAGGGGATGCGGGCGTCGAGCATCTCGATGATGACATCGACCTGGGGCATGACCTCTGCAATCTCTTTGCGGGCCTTGTGCATGTGGCCGGGGAACCAGTTGATGGACATATCCGTTACTCTCTCATTGGCATGCGGTCCCCTCTCGGGGCTGCGGGCACTCGGGGTTGCGGGTGCGTGGTGATGCGCCAGACCGCTGGCACTCATCGCAAGGGGGCGCATTTTACCTGCTGCGGCCCCGATTTGACAGGCTATTCTGGCCGGGTGTTGTCACCCGGGTGGCCGGATGCCCGCCACGCCACCGGGAGGTGAGTGGCAGAACACAATCAACATAACCCATTGATATAATATAACATTTACAAGGCGCTTTCACCGCATTGTCATCTCTCTTCACTAAAAGTGTCATCTGCCCCCTCTAGGCTGCGCTCAGGTTTCACAAGGAGCGAACCCCAATGAGAAAGATGGCAGGACTTGCAGTGATGATAGGCGCCGCCCTGGCCGCCGGCTGCAACTCCAACAACGACAGCAACACCCCGGAACCCAACGCCAAGAACGTGATCTTCTTCCTCGGCGACGGCATGGGTCTCAACACCCTCACCGCCTCCCGGATCTATGGCGTCGGCGAAGAGGGCAGCCTCACCATCGACACCCTGCCGGAAACGGCCTTCATCAAGACCTTCTCCCACGATGCTCAGGTGACCGACTCGGCCCCCTCCATGGCGGCCTACATGACCGGGGTCAAGAGCAACAACGGCGTCATCAGCATGGACAGCGACGCCACCCAGGAGAGCGATTGCAGCCAGAGCGGCGGCAAAGCGGTGACCACCCTGCTGGAGCTGGCCAAGGCCGATGGCCGTGGCACCGGCGTGGTCACCACCACCCGGGTCACCCACGCCACCCCGGCCGCCACCTATGCCCATATCTGCAACCGGGACCTGGAGGCTGATATCGCCGTCCAGATGGTGCCGGGGGGCAGCGGTTACAACAGCGCCCTGAAAGAGGGGCTGGACGTGGTGCTCGGGGGCGGCAGCGGCTTCTTCCTGCCCAGCGCCGACAAGGGCAAGCGGACCGATGGTCGCAACCTCATCGACGAGATGAAGGCGAAGGGCTATCAGTTTGCCGCCACCCTGGACGAGCTGAACCAGGCCGATGCGAGCAAGCCGCTGCTGGGCCTGTTTGGCTCAAGCCACATGAAATATGACCTGGACCGACCAGCCAGCGAGCCGTCACTGGCCCAAATGACCCTGGCTGCCATCAAGCAGCTCAAGGGCAAAGAGAAGGGCTACTTCCTGATGGTGGAAGGGGGGCGCATCGACCACGCCCTGCACGACACCAACGCCAAGCGCGCCCTGCAGGATACCCTCGCCTTCGACAACGCCATCCAGGCCGCCATCAATGAAGTGAAGAAAACCGATCCCGAGCTGAAAAACACCCTGATCGTGGTCACCGCCGACCATGACCACACCCTGGTGCTCAACGGGTACGCCAAGCGCACCGGCAAGACCACGGCAGGCAATGCGGGCGTGCTCGGGCTGGTGAAGAACTACGAGACCGGCGAGCCGAGCAAGGATAGCGATGGCATGCCCTACACCATCATCGGCTTTGGCAACGGCTACAACCGGGTGGACGGCCCGCGCAGCAGCGTGGCGGCCCTCGACGACGCCACCGTCTCCGCCGACGACTATCACCAGGAGGTGGTGGTCAAGGTGGGCGAGATAGGCAACGAGACCCACGGCGGTACCGATGTCTTCCTCGGCGCCATCGGCCAGGGAGCGGAGCGCTTCCACGGCTCTCTCGACAACACCGCCGTGTTCGGCAAGATCAAGGCTGCGGCCAAGCTGTAAGGGATTATCAGGATGAACATCACCATGAAAAAGACGCTGGTCTGCACCGCCCTGCTCGGCACGCTTGGCGGCCTCTCCCAGGCGCACGCCGCCGATGCCAAGAACGTCATCCTCTTTATCGGTGACGGCATGGGCCCCACAGTGCTCACCGCCACCCGCCTGTTCAAGGTGGGGGAAGAGGGGGAGCTCGAGATGATGAAACTGCCCCAGAGCGCGCGCATCAAGACCTTCTCCCACGATGCCCAGACCACGGACTCCGCCCCCTCCATGGCGGCCTACACCACCGGCGTCAAGATGAACAACGAGGTGATCGCCATGAGCAGCGACACCAGGGCCGTGGCACCGTCCAAGGATGCCAACGGCAACAAGGGCATCAACAACTGCACCAGCGACAACGGAAGCCCGGTGCCCACCCTTCTCGAGCTGGCCAAGGCAGCCGGCAAGTCGGTGGGAGCCGTCACGACCACGGAGCTGACCCATGCCACTCCGGCGGCGACCTATTCCCATATCTGCCACCGGGATGCGGCCTACGCCATCGCCGAGCAGGCGGTACCAGGCGGCGCCGGCTTCAATCAGGCGCTGGGGGATGGGGTCGATGTGCTGATGGGGGGCGGCGCCAACCACTGGACGCCCTACAGCGCCAGCAACAAGGGCGGCCGGGCCGACGGCCGGGATCTCACCGCCGAGCTGACCGCCCGGGGCTACCGCTATGTCACCAACAAGGATGAGCTCTCTGCCGTCAACTCGGGCAAGGTGCTGGGGCTGTTCAGCACCAAGTCCCACCTCGACTACGAACTGGACCGCGTCGCCAAGGGGGCGGCCAGTACCCAGCCGTCCCTCTCCGAGATGACCGCCAAGGCGATCGATCTGCTCAGCCAGAACAGCCAGGGCTACTTCCTGATGGTGGAGGGGGGGCGTATCGACCACGCCCTGCATGCCACCAACGCCAAGCGATCCCTGACCGATGCGGTGGCGCTGGACGAGGCGGTCAAGACGGCCCTCGGCAAAGTGGATTTGAGCGATACCCTGATCGTGGTCACCGCCGACCACGACCACACCATGACCATCAACGGCTATTCCGCCAAGGGCAACAAGGTGCTGGATCTGGTCAAGAACGCCGATGGCTCGACCCAGAACGACGCGGACGGCAAGCCGTTCACTACCCTGGTATTCGGCAACGGCCCCAACCGCCAGGACCAGCGTCCCACCCTCACCAGCGATGAGGTGATGGCGGATGACTACCTGCAGGAGACCGGGGTCAAGCTCGGCTCCGAGACTCACGGCGGCGGAGATGTGATGCTGTTCGCGGGCGGCGCAGGCAGCAGCCAGTTCAAGGGCACCCTCGACAACACCCGGGTGTTCGGCAAGCTCAGGGAGGCCCTCGGCCTGTGATAAAGGGGCCCGGCACCTCGCCGGGCACCTTTTCCGTCGAGCGAGAGACGATGATGAAATATCTGCTTTCTTTATGGCTGCTGGGCAGCGCCCTCTCCTTCCCCCTCCTGGCCGACGAGGTGCCCGATCTGGCCGCCCGCATCCGCTACGTGGACAGGGTGACCGGCAGCGACGGCATCACCCGGGAGAGCCAGTGGCAGGAGAAGTGGCTGCGGGTCGGTGACCAGGTGTGGAGCCAGCGGCTCATTCCCGTTCCCCTGGCCCGTGCCTATCACGCCACCCATGATGCCCGCCCCGGCCACAAACACTTCACTCACCAGATGGCGGCACGCTGGGTCACCCGCAGCGAGGGAGACGCACTCCAGTTGCGCTACGCCGATGCCTGGCACAACCAGCTGGTGGAGGTACCGCAGGAGGAGTACGGCCAGGTGGCCTTCAAACCGGAGTGGGCGCGGATCCGCCACCTCATCAACCCTTCCCTGTTAGAGGGAATGACACCGCTGGATGAGGCCGCCCCCGACCAGGCGAACTGGTATGAGACCCGCGAAGGTCGCCAGCGTACCCGCATCCTCTGGTCGAGCCGCTGGCAGTTGCCCCTGGTGGTGGAGTCGGCAAGCCTCGACGGTTATCGCAGCTACCGGATGGAGGTGACGCTCAAGCCGCTGCCAAAGACCCTCCCCTGGCAGCAACTGGCAGGGTACCAGACCCTTGATCTGCGGGATTTCTTCGACTGATCCCCCCAGGCTGCAATCGCCTGGCTGACATGACGTAACGGGATGTTACACTCTCTGTACTCATCCCGGACCCGAACATCCATGCGCCTTGTTACTCTGCTTCTGCTGCTCTCCCCTCTGATCGTCTGCACCTTTTCGGCCCGTGCCGTGGTCGTCGTGGCCGCGGACATTCCCCCCTATGTGATCCGCGCCCAGCAGGGTGCGCCGAGCGGCATGGCCATCGAGGTGCTGGAGGAGGCTGCCCGCCGCCTCGGGGAACCGCTCGAGATCGAGTTGATGCCGCTGGCTCGCGCCCTCAGCCAGGCCAGCCACCGCCCGGATGTCCTGTTGTTGCCCCCGGCCCGAAATCCCCAGCGCGAACCACTGTTTCTCTGGATTGCCCCCCTGCTGGAGGAGGCCTTCGTGCTGGTCAGCCATCGCCGTCACCATCCAGCGCCGCTCTCCATGAAGACGCTGCCTGGCCTCACCGTTGGCGTGATGCGTGGCTCCCATAGCCAGAGCCTGATCCAGCCGCTGACAGGGGTGACCCAGGAGCTGGTCACCGAGGAGGTCAGCAACGCCAGCAAGCTGGCGCGCGGCCGCATCCAGGCCTGGGCGGTGGCCTGGAACACCGCCCGTTACAACCAGCAGCGGGCGGGTCTGCCGCTCCCGGATCTGGTGCGGGGCGAGACCTTGCAGCAGAGCACCCTCTACCTGGCCGCCAGTCCCCGCTTCTCCCGCAGCGAGGCGCTGCGCTGGCGCCGGGTCATTCAGGAAATGAGGGAGGATGGCAGTCTCGCGCGCATCCTGCACCAGTACGATTACCAGGCTCCCTGATGAGAAAGTCAGCCCAATTGCCAAACCACCCCAGAATGGTTATGGTATCTCCATGAAAGCAATCATGATTTTTTCCAGTACGCTCACACCCCGCTGAGCCCCCGCCCTCGCCCCGCTGCGCGAGTCGCTCGGGGGCATCGCTTTTGCTGTCTGCTTTTTACCCTTGCACCGTTTTTTGTCGACCAGTCTGCCCGTCATCCTGGTCCCTTCAGTCATTGATAAGGAAATACCCTATGAAACAGCCTCATCTCGTCATCTCCAGCCTGGATCTGGATCGCATCGAACAGCTGCTTGGCAACCACCCCCAGCACCTTGCCCTGCAAGAGGAGCTGGATCGCGCCGAGATCCGCGAACCCGCCGACATGCCGCCGGACGTGGTGACCATGAACAGCACGGTGCGCTTCAAGATGCAAAACAGCGGCAACGACTTCTGCCTGACGCTGGTCTATCCGAAGGATGTGCAGGGGGACGAATCGAAGATCTCCGTGCTGGCGCCAGTGGGCAGCGCCCTGCTGGGGCTCAAGGTGGGTGACAGCATCGCCTGGCCGGGGCCGGCCGGTCGCACCATCCAGGTGGAGATCCTGGAAGTGGTCTATCAGCCGGAACGCGCGGGGGAGCTGCACCGCTGACAGGCTGCCAGGCTGCCAGGCTGCCATTCAGATCTGATGCGACCAGGTGGCTGACTCGGTATGCCTTTGTCCGGTCGGAGCTAAGGGCCACCGGCCGGGCATGACCTGACGGGGGATCAGGCCCCCTGACAGATCCGGTTCTTGCCCTCCCGCTTGGCCTGATAGAGAGCGATCTGCCTGGCTGAACAGGGTGTCAAAGTGCCATTCGCGGGCGCTGGGCGCCCACCCCAGGCTGGCCGTCACCCGGACCCCCTTCAGCCCCAGCGTTTCTATCCCCTGGCGGATCTGCTCGCAGCGCGCCTGCTGGGCCAGGGGGTCCCGCTCGGGCAACAGCAACACAAACTCTTCCCCGCCGAAGCGGCTGGCCACCAGATCCCGCTGGCCGGCAAGATAGCGACCCACCGCCTCCAGCACCCTGTCCCCGGTCTCGTGACCGTGGCGATCATTGATCTGCTGAAGTCGTCGAGATCCAGCACCACCAGCGCCCCCAGCCTTGCCATCGTCACGCAGTGATCCATGAAGCCGCGCCGGTTCAGGAGGCCGGTCAGGGGATCCTGGCTGGCCTGTCGACGCAGGGCCAGGGCCCGGTACTGGGTACAGAGCAGCAGCACCCCGAAGGTCGACAGATAGTTGCCCATCAGCTTGACATCCTCCCCCACCTTAGCGCTTCGCGTCACAGGAGGGGGATTCCCATTACTGGGTGATAGCTGCTCGCGCAGTACCGGGTTCCTGCTTCATCGGGCGGCCTGATTGCACCACGCCTCCA